>JASFFJ010000135.1:0-13498 GCA_050124355.1 Desulfobacterales bacterium
TTACTACGAGGAGGTGATGCTATCGGACACTTACAGGATGCAGTCGCCCATGAAGCGGGAGGTCGCTTGGATAGCCTCAGTCAGCGATATTCTGAATGGTGGGAAGATCATGGGCCGAGGTTACAACAAGCCACCGGAAAAATGCAGGACGCATTATTCCGTGTTCTTGTTGATGTGTCGAGGAGCCAATTTGTAAGTTAGGCGATCGTCTAAAAAAATTAAAAAAAGAGACTACGTCCCGTTGTTCCAAACATTGTTTCTATAATAAGTAACGTGAGGTCTCTTTAAAGTTTCAGTTATTTCTCGGTCGCCATCCACCTATGGTAAGCGTTAAAAGTATCTGCTATTTGAACTTTTTAAGGGCCTGAATTTTTAAGATTTTAAGAACTTATCATAACCAATTTTGATAAATGCCGAATTAAAACTTATGGCAATATGAACCCTGAGATCCGTCAAACTCAGGACTATTTTAGAGAATATCCTAAATTTATCCGAGGTTCAGAAAATCTCAAATAATCACCACCTTCCCAGAATTCTCAATTTGGTTGACTATTCCCATTGAGATGGGTATAAATTTATCTAAAATATTCCTGGACCTCCTATTCCATCTAACCTGAAGCGGTTCTCTGTTTACTGAATCGAATCTTGTTACCCATCTGATATAGCGTTCAGCAGACAGCGACGTTATACCATCGTAGATCTTTTACTTACAATATTACGCATAAAGGTGATATCATGACAAATGGGGAAAGAACCAGCTTGGAAAATGCCAGTGGCTATCCATTTCGAATTTTTATCAGTCACAAAATCAGCGGGCACGGCAAAGCGGCAATTAAAATAAAGCGCGAACTAGAAATTTACTCAGATAAACTCAAAATTTTTGTGTCGCCGGCCCTGAGCCCAGGAACTGTCTGGAATCCGAGAGTCTTGGAAGAAATCGAAAAAGCCGACCTGTTCGTTATGTTGTATCTAGTACAAGGGATCGAGATGGATTGGTGCCTCTATGAAGCCGGCTATTTCGAACGTGAAGCATTGAAAACCAATCGAAAATTGATCTGTGTGACCAATCCCGGCAGCAACCTGCCGGGGCCATTGGAGAATCGGCAAAGGATTGAAGCCGATCAGGCCGGTATCGAGCGACTGTTAAAAGCCATATATTCAGATGCAAAAAAGCCAATACGGCCCGACTTGTTCAGCAGGGAGAATATGGACACGTTGAATCGGTTGATTGAATTTATTCTCAAAGAACTGGGACCGGTGAGAAGATTGGCGCTCACACCGAGGATGTGGATCACGGTCTCGGGAATCGAACAGATTGAAAAGATTAATTCCGGTGAATTGCCCGGCGAAGTCCGACTGGAAGGAGAAGCCGGAGCTCTAAAGGAGTTTGGGGTCGGTGAGGGCGCTGGCATTTCGCTAAAAGAGTTCTATAAACTATCCGAATTCAAACAGACACTGGATTATTATATTCCGCACCTTGCCAATGCTCTTAAACGCATCATGGATAAGCGAATCGAACAGTGGCGCATCCCCCCGGTACGGGTGACAAAAGAAGGAGCGCCCAAAGTTTTGGTGCCGGCCTACTTCGAAAAAGGGCAAGACAACTCTTATAGGTTCGAGTTTTTATATCATGAGCCCCTGCCCAACTATGTTTTAAGGCAGCAGTCGTCTTTTGCAACTCTATACAATCTTTTTGTTCTTGCTTGGCAGTTTCGCTGGCGCATCATTGAACAGTGGCTCGAACGCTTGATGGACCTGCGCTCTCTCGGAAGCAAGGCCGATCAAAATGATTTCGACAGTCAGGTCCAAAAATTTCGCCTGGATTTTGGATCGATTCTGTTGGAGGCTCTTAATCGCAGTTTGGATTCTCCTCGAAAAATACTTAAGCAATTCCCACAGGAAAAAGAAAAAAAACTACTGCACAAGATTATAGACCCGGACGACGGACTGTATACAAAGATAATGCAAAAGCTTGACAATGCAATTAAGGAAATCGATTTGGACCAGATCGTGGAGGCCTTAATTCAGATGAAAGATCTAAATAAGACCATACTTGTGTTGACCCTGAAGCGACTAAATGAATTGGCGATGGAAAAAGATGGGGAGCTCATCCAAATTAAGAGTGAATGAATTTGAGCTGACCCCTCCTGCCGGTTATTCGGATAGCTAATCAATGACAGACTTATTTGCATGTCTTAAGCCTTGGATACCAACAAAGTTTTAATTTGCAATGAACATCAAAAGTTAATGATATAATCTTCTTCGGTTCTCAATCTGCTGGTGACGCAACTGCTATTTATATTCAATGATATCAATGGTTTATAGTTTATATACGCAAAAGATATCTTTAATTGAGCCATCATTATTAATCGGCTCGTCCCCTCTATTTTAAGGCACCCTCAAATTCTAATAGATATCATTGCCAAAGTCCAAATTTAATAGATCTTCAGAATCCCCCTTGCATAAAAGGAGGAATCCCGAGTTTAGTGTAAAGCAATCCTTTTCATTGCCGGTCACCTCTTTACATCGGCCATATATCACCCACCCTGAATCCTTGCGGGAATGGATCTGAGGGATCAAGTACATAGGTTCTCCGGCATGGGTATCCACGGCGGTGATCATTTTTTTAAAGGCCATCTCTTCTTCCTTTAAATTGAATCCACATATGACTTGAGTGCCTTGTGTATATCTTCGGGCAACTCCGGTTGGACATAGCTTTCAACTCTTTTTTTCCACGCTTTGTTGGCAGTCACCACGATATCCTCTGACCCATTTTCTTCCCATTGCTGATAGGAGCTTCTATCAAAAAGTCTTGGATTGTAAAGGGATCTAAATTGCGTCAATGTGTGGGGATGGGTTACAAATTCCCCCTGTGGTCCGACCTGTTTCAGGGTGTCAAAAGCAAGGGTGTCTTCATTTACGGGGATACCTTTGCGCAAATGTTTGACAATTCCACAGCTTTCTTCGTCCACAATAAACTTTTCCAGTGAACTGACCATGTAGGATTCAAGAATGCCGCAGGCATGAAGGATATAATTGGTGCCGCTAAGCGCAGATGTTAAGAGATTCATCATACTTTCCGCGCCGGCTTGGGCATCCACGACCTTTGCATCTGAAACGGCCCCCCCGGAGCGGCAGGGAATCCCATAAAACCGCGCCATCTGTGCGGTGCCCACGCAAACCAAAGCAGATTCCGGAGCGCCCACAGTCAGCCCCAGACTTTTCATATCGGCACAGGATGAAGAGTTGTTGAGTACGACGGGGACACCGGGTCGAATCAGTTGGGTCAGCACAATTCCGGCAAGCGCCTCTGCCGTCATCTGACTGAGATTGCCGGCCAACGTCACCGGTGTGGTCAGGCCGGCAACGCCCAAACCGCCAATACGCTGGGGTATACCGTTTTCAGCACAGTAGATCATCATTTCCAGCATGGTGCCGTCATAACTCATGGGCGAAAAAGAGTCGGTGATGGATATAAAGCGAGGCTGTGCGATTAAAGAGGCCCGATCACCATAGAGGATGCTGCATTGTTCAAATGCATAGCGTATGGTTTTGGCGTCCTTGGAAACAACCATAGGCTTGTCGCAATATTCAAGGGTGGTTCGAATATATTCAGCCGTCCGTTTCTGCAATGGGATATCGGTCATTTCACAAGGAACCGTGCTCGCCATGTCAATGTGCGGGCTTTCCTGGGTGAGTTTGGTGAAGTTTACAAAATCCTCTCTCACGCCTTCTCGCCTGCCTTTATCAAGATCGAGAACAAAGGGGGAGCCGTAGCAGGGAATCATCACCAACGCATCTTGATTAAAAACAACATTGGTTTCAGCACAGCGTCCATGGAGAGTAAATTCGGCGGGAGGAAGCGTTCTCAACTCTTCCACGAGGGCGGTTTCAAAAAAAACCCTCTGACCATCAACCCTGCAGCCGGCTTTTTTTAATATGTCCACTGCCGGATCATAGTTGAACAGGACACCGACTTCTTTGAGCAGACGAAGCGCATTCTCGTGTATCGTCTCGATCTCTTTCTCGTCTAATAATTCAAAAAATTTCATGTCGAAATTGAGAGTATTCTTTCCGTCGTCATCAACTTGAGCTTTGTTTCAATCGCCGCCATTTTTTTGAGAATCCCGGCGTTCGGTTGATATTGTTTATAATTATCCGTCACCCAGCAATTTCCGACGCTCCAGCGAACGACTTCTTCCAATAATTCTTTGCCCAGGCCCATCCCCCGGCCTAGATCAAAACACTCTTCGTATACGATATGGTTGATATAAGCCATGTATTCCGTCAATGTATCGAACATTTCCTGCTGGGATGGAGATGGTTGAAATGTCGGCGCTTTGTAGCTATCCGGTAGTTTGGGTTTCATGCGACCGTATGGATCTGTGACCATCTCGTCTGAACGAATATAGTTGGGATTGGCGCCATACTTGGAAGGTGCAACAAAATCAGAAATTTTCAAAGAGATGTCGTTGTCATCTTCAGTTATTCTGCAAACAATAATATGTCCATCCTGACTGTCCCAGCGCTGTATGGTTTCGTTATAATGATCTCTAACGATCCGTCCTAAAGGCAACGCAACCTGCAATTCATCGGCAAGATCGCAGGTAAGGTTCATGTCTTTGTGCCCTATTTCCAGGGTGCAGGAGTTGTCATAGGAGCCATCGAAGAGAAAGGGCATAAACTGTTCGATTGAGACGCTGAAGGCTTCTGTGTTAAGTGTATTTTCCCACATCCAGTGCAAAGGAATGCCGGCTTCCCGGGCAATCGCCAGACACTCGCCACAAACGACCGTCTGAGAATAAAAAAGCAGGTTGGTGATGAGCTTGACGGTTTGTGCTTCACCGATCTTGGCCACGTGGAAGGAAATATTACTTATAGTGTTTAACACTTCCTTAACGCTGTCATATGCTTTTTTATCGCCGCCGACGTAGATACTCGTGTTGCCAAAGTCAGCACCCATGTGCGACAAATTGCTGACCGGCGATTCAAGGCTGAGTACGCCTTTCTTTTTTGCTTCCTCGGCGATACGAAGGGTATTGTGATAGTCCGTTGTCGAGGTGTCGACCCAGATGGCACCGGGGTGCATTCCTTCCAAGGCGCCGTTAACCCCCATCATATTTTCAAATACATGTTCGGGCAGGGGCAGGCAGGTAAATACGATCTCACTGCCCGTAGCCGATTCTTTGGGTGTCTCGGCCCAAATCGCACCTGCCGCCACTAATGGTTCCGCCGCTTTTTTATATTTGTCGTTTACTTTAACGGGGTAGCCGCTTTTCAAAAGTTCTCTAACCATGGGTTTGCCCATGGCGCCGGTGCCGATAAATGTGATTTGAGTTTTTCCGGTTTTTTCTGTCATCCCTTTATTCCTCACCACCCAAATCAGTTACGTGAATACGAACCGAGGAGTTTGGCTTTACCCCCAACGTTGCAAACACCGGAGGGCTTCAGAGCCAAGGCGTCGAGGGTGAAGTCGTAGTGTTTTACTTCGAACCCTTGACAACGCAGAATCTGAAGTCCTCCGGTGTTCCCGAGGTGTTGGGTCGTAGCTCGAAAAGCGAAGTCCAAAGGGTAAGTAATATGGTAAAATCGATCCCATCCTTGGAATTCAACTTTTGAGACTTCCAGAAAACAATACTTTTGATTCATCATAAAAAATGTCAGACTGTTATATAATTTTTACCATATTGTTTATGCAACTAAGGGGTTTACTGCTGCTCGCCTAACCGCTGCAATATTTTACAATATGCCTGCTGTCCGAGCTCAAAACTTTTGAGACGGAAAAACTCGTTGGGGGCATGAAACTTTTCATCGTTCATGGCGAAGCCGAAAGAGGTGGCATAGATACCCAGATGCTCCAGCAAAAGAGATAGTATCGGCACGCTGCCGCCTTCTCGAATAAGGATCGGCTTTTTACCGTACAGCTCGGTGAGAACCTCGATGGCGGCAAGACTGCTCGGCAGATCCGCCGGCACTAAATAAGGATTTGCAGTGCTGTCAATCGGCGTCATATCGACCTTAACGCCGGCAGGGATGTTTTTTTGGATGTGGGTTTCAATGAGACGGGTAATGAGCTCCGGATCCTGATCGGCGACCAAGCGACAGGTAATCTTGGCATGGGCCTTGTTGGGCAGCACCGTTTTGAGGCCTTCCCCTTGAAAACCACCCCAGATACCGTTCAGCTCCAGCGTCGGTCGGGTCCAAATTCGTTCCGGGCTTGAAAAACCAGCTTCCCCGAAAAGTTCGGCAACCCCGACCCGTTTCATAAACTCAGCCTCGTCAAAGGGAAGGCTGTCGATCTGGGCCTTCTCTGCATCGGAAAGTACTCGCACGCTGTCGTAAAATCCCTCGATCAATATCCGGCCATCCGGACCGCGCATGGAATTTAATATCTGAATCAAGGCATGAATCGGATTCTGCACCGCTCCCCCATACATGCCGGAATGTAAATCGGAATCCGCCCCCGTCACATCCACCTGAAGGCCGCAGATGCCGCGCAGTGAGGTTAGAAGACTCGGTTGATCTTCACTCCATTGCCCGCTGTCGGCGTTTAAGATCACGTCACAGCCAAATACCTCGCGATTGATTTTTAAAAATTCAGATAGTTGAGGACTGCCGATTTCTTCCTGTCCCTCAAATAGAAACTTGAGGTTAACAGGCAGCACGCCGTCGGAGCGCAGTAATGCCTCGACGGCAATTATCGGGATGAGCATATTGCCCTTGTTATCGGAGGCCCCCCGGGCATAGATCCGTTCATCCCGAATGTCTGGTTCAAACGGCGGTGTCGTCCAAAGTTCCAGCGGATCCGCCGGCTGAACATCGAAGTGACCGTAGATCAAAACCGTCGGCTTGCCGGGCGCATGCAGCCACTGGCCGTAAACCACGGGATGGCCGCCGGTGGGCATGACTTCAACCGCATCCATACCGGCTTTTCGTAGCCGCTCTGCTACCCATTCGCCCGCCCGCATGACATCGTCCGCATGCTCGGTGAGACTCGATATGCTCGGAATGCTTAAAAAGTCCGATAGTTCAGCGACATATTTTTCTTTGCGTTCTTCGATAAAATTTTGCCAGCCGCTCATATTTACTCCTTCTTTTCCGATTGAGTACCCTCAGATTTTATTGAAAATAGAAAATAAAATTCAGAACATTTCGACCAAATTTAGTATTGCTGGCACCACAACTGACATTTCTGTTGCATCGAACGATTACGATACATCAGTAGTTCTGAATTTTAAAGTCCCATACTAATCCTTTCACAGAAGATCAAGACTTATTCTTTAGTTAACCCCTCTTGTGAATTCATTATTTTAGAGGGGATTATAAGGATAGTTTTGTTCTCGTATAGCGATATCCTGTCCATCCTGTTGATCCTGTCAAAAAAATAGAATTTCGTTTAGTTTCTTTTTTGACTATACCGGATGCTCGCGGTCGGAGGCGGTGTCTACATGAAATCCGAATTCATCCCAGTTCCAGTACCTGAAAGTAAGCAGTGCATGCAAGGACACGTATTTGAAATTGTCTTGTACCCGCTTTATTTTGGTGATAAAAAATCGAGACTTCAGATACCTGGTCGTGGCAACCAACATAACCGGAGATCTATTCTATGGATACGGAATTCAAAGCAATCTTATTTGATATCGACGGCGTATTGGAATTTCAGGGCCAGGCCTACCCGGGAGCCCCTGAACTGCTGGATTTTTTGCGCCGCAAAGGAATCATCATCAGGATACTAACCAACAGTACCTTGAAAAGCAGGAAATACTGTGTCGAAAAGCTGACTCAGCGAGGGTTTCGTGTTCGTCCGGACGAGGTGATCACGGCTTCCTATGCGACCGCCAAGTACCTGAAAACCCTTTCCCCGCAATCATGCTGGGTAATGCTCGATGGGAAGGGTATTGAGGAGTTTGAAGGCTTGCACTTCGACTCCGACAGTCCAGAATATATTGTGGTGGGGGATTATCGCCAAGGATTTAATTTTGAAAATATGAATAAAGCCCTCAAGCTGCTGTTGTCGGGCACCAAACTGATTGTCATGATACCGGAAAAAGTGGACCATAGTCTGGGGAGCGTCGAGCTTACCGTCGGCGCCTACGGTAAAATGCTGGAAGACGCCGCCGGGATCAAAGCCACCTGGATTGGAAAGCCCAATAAATACATATTTGAAGTGACGCTAGACACATTAGCGATCGATCGAAAAAATGTGTTAATGGTCGGGGACCGGGTGGCTACGGATATTATCGGCGCCAGAGCGGCCGGGATCAAATCGGTTCTTGTCAAAACCGGCGAATTTAAAGAAAGCGACTTGAATGGCGACGTTCAGCCGGATTATGTTTTTGACGCTGTAAAAGAAATCGAAAAATTATTTTAGCATCTTGCCAGACTCGGAGTTTTTTAAATCCTCTGTTTGTTTTTTTTAGGTCCATGTTTTGTCTATCCCGTGAACTGTATTATTTTTCAATCTGATGGGACACGACTGTACCCAATGTTCCATCATTCCATTGTTCCATTATTCCAATTGTGAGCGAAGCGAATCAGGTTCGCCCTTGACATCCAGTCGGTTGCGAATCATATTCTGCGCTGAAGCAGCGAAAAGCCAAAATTAGAAAACCAACACGGTGAACGCTTTAGAAAGGGGTTACGCATGATGGATTTCGTCGAACCGCCCCCCACTCCGATACCCGGTGAAAAGAAAGCCAAAGGAAAACTACCCAAAGTTCTGGTCAAGCCGTCCAAAAAGCGCAAGATTATCATTGAGAAGGCCCAGATTCGGGACGTGGAAGAAATACTTGAATTGGTGAACGTCTTCGCCGAATCAAATTTAATGCTGCCCAGGGGGCCCCAGTATCTTTATGAAAATATCAGGGATTTTGTCATCGCCAGTGACCGCAATGTTCCAGTTTACAGCCTGACGGAGACCAGGGAAGACTTGCACCTGATCGTCGCCTGCGGCAGCCTGCACGTCCTCTGGGAAGATATCGCCGAGGTCAGGGCGCTGGCAATTCATCCCGATTATCAACATCTCGGCCTAGGGAGCAAACTGGTTCAATTCATGCAACAGGAGGCCAAACAGCTGGGTATCAAGCGTCTGTTTACTTTTACCTTAACCGAGGACTTTTTTAAAACACTGGGGTTCAAAAAAATAGAAAGAAACGGTCTTCCACCCAAGGTTTGGGGCGAATGCAGTCGCTGCCCGAAATATTTCCACTGCGATGAAGTCGGAATGGTTCTGGAGCTCTAAAAATTCAGAACTATTAGCCCTAAATCCAGTATTATTGGCCAGGTCATAGACATTTATGTCGCATCAGAGTTTACGATACGTTAGTAGTTCTGAATTTTTCTGGTTATCGTTTTACAGCGACAGTTTGTTACAACCGTACCGCTATTACATTAAGGCATCCGGAACCCTTCGCAGTAAATTATGGTGTTGTCTTTGAAAAAAATTAACGAAAGCATAGATTGATTCGTTGATTTTTTTCTTATAACTGATCCGCCGCAGGCGAACCTTAAATATTCAATATTCAATCGACAATATTCAATCATGTGAAGATATCGTAAATATCCCAATACATTCTTTTCGTTATAAATTGCATAGACATAACTCATCAGATCCCACCCATGCAAACAAAAGAAAAACTGAAAAAGCGCATCGCATACGAAAAAATGCTCGCCGGCATTTCGGAGCAGGCCGTTTCTGTTTACAATCTGAACGATTTTTTGAGCGGATCACTCAAGAGCATGGGCAGCATTCTGGATGTTAGCCGTATCTTCATTTTTACCTACCAACCGGTGTCCGAAACATTTGCCTGCATTTGCGAATGGGGGGCCCGGAACATCACCTCCCTCGCAGACCTCGATGAAATGAAAATAACCATCCCCTGGGGAACCAAACATCTCAAAGATGGCCATATCATTAATTATCAGGACACGCGCGATATACCCGGTGACCAATATCGCGCACGGCTCTTGGCGGCCAATGTCAAGTCTACCTTAAACGTTCCGCTTTTTATAAAGGGCGACTTATATGGGTTTATGGGGTTTGATGAATGTCGCCACCACCGCAAATGGATAGACGAAGACCTTTATATCCTGACCACTGCCGCTCAAATTATTACCCGGGCAATTGAAAACAAGCAGTATGAAGAAGAGCTGGAGCGGCACCGCAGCCGTCTGGAGTCTATCTTCAGTAGTGTCCAGGATGCCATCATCACGGTGGACACGAATATGAACGTGATCGAGGCCAATAAAGCAGCCGAAAAAATATGTGGGTTTAAAATAGATACCGGTCAACCTTTTACGGCCTGTACCAATGAGTGCGACCAGTCCTGTCTTGAAATTTTACAGAAAACATTGAAAAGCAGGAAAACCAACCAGGATTACCAGGTTGAATGCGGACACCATGATCGTAGTAAGTTGATCGCCATGGTCAATAGCTCCCCGCTGCTGGACAGCGGTGGTAACTTTATGGGGGCCGTGCTGGTAATCCGGGACATCACCCGATTGATCCACCTTGAGGCAGAATTAAAAGAGCGTCATCATTTTGCAAAAATTATCGGCAAGAGTGAGAAAATGCAAAAGGTCTACAACCTTTTGAAAATTCTGGCCAACCAGACAACAACCGTCTTAATTACGGGCGACAGCGGAACCGGTAAGGATATGGCCGCCAAAGCCCTGCACTACACCGGAACCCGGGCCAACGGACCATTTGTCACCGTCAATTGCTCCGCCCTGGCAGAAAGCCTGTTGGAAAGTGAGCTGTTCGGTCACGTAAAAGGTGCATTCACCGGCGCCGAGAGAGACAAAATCGGCCGATTTGAGGCAGCAGATGGGGGTACGATTCTGCTCGATGAAATTGGAGACATATCGCATTTAATCCAACTTAAGTTGCTGAGGGTCCTCCAGGAAAAAGAATTCGATCGGGTCGGCGAATCGAATCCGAGGAAAGTCGATGTCAGGGTCCTGGCATCCACTAACCGCAATTTGAAGGAAGCAATTCGAACGGGAAAATTTCGTGAGGATCTTTATTACCGCCTTAATGTCATTGAAATTCATATCCCGCCGTTGCGCGAAAGATATGAAGATATTCCTCTTCTGATCAATCATTTTTGCGACGTTTTTCAAAAAAGCTATGAGAAAAATATCAGCGGTGTTTCGGATGAGGTTTTGCAGGTTTTCATGAACTATGCCTGGCCGGGCAACGTTCGCGAGCTGGAACACGCCATCGAACGGGCCTTTGTGCTGTGTCGAGACCAAACCATTCAATTGGCCCACATCCCGGCCGAAATCAGGGATCATACCCATATTGCCAAACGCCCTGTCGGCAATCAGACCAGTGATGACCCCGAAGCGATTCGATCTGCTTTAGAAATGACCGATTGGAATATTTCCAAAGCTGCCCGCCGTTTGGGTATCAGCCGCTGGACGATGTATCGGCGATTCCAGAAATATAATATCAGCAGACCCACGGACAACCTGTAGCACCGCACAGTTTTGTGTGCTACATTAATGTGCTTTGCAACACTCTAACCGACCTTCCTGGAAGTCCATCTGGCATACGGCCTAAGATAACTCACTAAAATTAATTGATATAGATATTTATTGTCTTTTTGGTCGCTTTTGGCATTTTATTTGCTTTTTATGTTCCGTTAAGGTATTCAACCATAATTTGCAACAGTTGTTTAACTCGAACGCGTCTCCTTCCCTTTCCGCCCATAACAATGCCGATCTGTGCCATGGGGGTGACAACATAGAATCAAGATCACTATGTCTATGGAAAACCAATTTCGACAAATATTATCAAGGAGGTAGGAATGGCATTTAATCTGAGAAACCGACATTTCTTAAAGTTACTGGATTTTTCCCCGCAGGAAATCAAATTTCTGCTGGATCTATCTTTGGATCTTAAAAAAGCCAAGTACGCCGGTCTTGAGCAACCACGACTAACGGGCAAAAATATCGCCCTGATTTTTGAAAAAGCGTCGACCCGAACCCGATGTGCTTTTGAGACGGCTTCCTATGATCAGGGTGCCCATGTGACCTATCTGGGTCCGACAGGTTCTCAAATGGGGACCAAGGAATCCATGAAAGATACGGCCCGGGTGTTGGGTCGCATGTACGACGGTATTGAGTATCGGGGTTTTGGTCAAGACATCGTCGAAGAATTGGCGAAATATGCCGGGGTGCCGGTCTGGAACGGATTGACCAACGAGTACCACCCTACCCAGGTGCTTGCGGATTTCCTTACAATGATGGAGCATTCCGACAAGCCGCTGCGACGAATATCATTTGCCTATCTGGGAGATGCCAGAAACAATATGGGCAATTCACTACTGGTGGGGGCAGCCAAAATGGGTATGGATTTCCGATCCGTGGCCCCCAAAAGCGTCCATCCGGATAAAAAGCTGGTGGCCGAGGCAAAACAAATCGCTAAAAATACAGGCGCCAAAATTACCATAACCGACAACATGAGCAAAGGCGTCAAGGGTTGCGATTTTCTTTATACCGATGTGTGGGTATCGATGGGCGAGCCCGAGGATGTCTGGAAGCAAAGAATCAAGTTGCTAAAACCCTATCAGGTCAATGCAGCCGCCATGAAAAAAACCGGCAATCCGGATGTAAAATTTTTGCACTGCCTGCCGGCATTTCACAACCGTGAGACGGTCATCGGAGAAGAAGTCTACCAGAAGTTTGGCCTGGAAGCCATGGAGGTCACCGAGGAAGTTTTTGAGTCTTCGGCATCCATCGTGTGGGACGAAGCAGAGAACCGAATTCACACGATTAAGGCCGTTATGGTCGCCACCCTTGGCTGTTGAAGCAGAATCGAAAAACGCATGACGCCAGGATACAGAATGTCCTCGGAGGTACGAAAAATGGCAGAAAAACCAATTATGCTGGTCGCCTTTGGCGGCAATGCCCTGATCCAGAGCGGGCAAAAAGGAACGGCCGAGGAGCAGTTTGAGAACCTCAAGCTGACCATGCGCCAGATTGCAAAACTTTCCAAAAAATATAAGATCGTCATCACCCACGGCAACGGACCCCAGGTCGGCAACCTGCTCTTGCAGCAGGAAAGCTGCGACGCGGTTCCCAAAATGCCCCTTGAGATCATCGGGGCCATGACCCAGGGGCAAATTGGCTACATGATCGAGTCCTCCTTGGACACTGCCTTCATGGAATTGGGGGAAAACGATCAGCAGCACTTTGTCACGCTGATTACCTATGTGGTCGTCGACGAAAACGACCCGGGTTTTCAAAACCCCACCAAACCCATCGGACCCTTTTACACTGAGGCAGAGGCTGAGGGGCTCAGCTATACGCTCACTAAAACCGATAAAGGCTTGCGCCGGGTGGTGGCGTCTCCTAAACCGCTTGCGATCGTGGAGCACCGCGAGATCAAAAAGCTCATCGAGATGGATTTCATTGTGATTTGCTGCGGCGGCGGTGGTATTCCGGTTATCCGAAAAAACCGAAAATTTCGCGGGGTCGAAGCCGTGATTGACAA
>JASFFJ010000136.1:0-13447 GCA_050124355.1 Desulfobacterales bacterium
ATTTGCCCTTCGCATCAATAACCTGGTCAGCATTATATGCGCCTACATTTTCGGGGGTATCGAGAATCTTCCCCGCCTTAATAACCACTGTTTTTGGTTCAATGCTGCTACCGCTGACGACCATTCCGTTAGCAATAATTATGTCTGTCTGTTGTTTTTCCATCATATACTCCATTAAATATCGATATGGGGGGTACGGTATTCACCGCTGGCCCCTTAATTACTCTAATTTCAGGAACCCTCCTTCATTGCAAGGGCCCTAAATTTCTTGACAAAAGGAATCAGCTGGAGAAAAATGCACAGAGATGCCATCCCAAGGAAGAATGCTGAAATAGGATGGGTAACAAAAATCATCAGATTCCCTTGGGAGATAAGAAGAGACTGTTTGAGTGCGTCTTCCATCATAGGCCCAAGGACAAAGGCAAGGATCATGGGGGCCAACTCGAATTCCAGTTTACTCAGGAAATACCCTATGATTCCGAATACCCCCAGAAGATAGATCTCAAAAATGCTGTTGTTCATGGAATAAACGCCAATCATGCAAAACAAGAGAATAACCGGGAACATAATGCGATAAGGGACACGTAACATTCTCACCCACATTCCAATAAGGGGCAGGTTGAGAACCAATAAGATTGCGTTTCCCAGATACATGCTGGTGATCACACCCCAGAAAATATCGGGGGAATGTGAAATAATCTGGGGGCCGGGCTGGACGCCATGAATCATCAGGGCACCCACGAGTAATGCTGTGACCGAATTGGCAGGGATACCCAAAGTCAGCAAGGGAATAAATGCACCTTGGGAGCCCGCGTTGTTGGAAGCTTCCGGTCCGGCAACGCCCTGAATGGCCCCCTTGCCGAACTCCTGGGGTGCTTTGGATACCTTTTTTTCAAGAGCATATGAAGTATACGAAGCCAAACCGCCACCACCGCCCGGCAGAACACCCGCGAAAAATCCGACTACAGCCCCTCGTAATATCGGGCCGATCGAAAGCCTCCAGTCCTTTCTTGAAGGCAAAAGCCCCCTGATATGTTCATGATAGACGGTCCGAGCTCCCAAAGGCGACTCCATATTTCTCAGAATCTCGCCCACACCAAAGAGTCCCATGATTACCGGCACCAGGCCGATCCCATCCTCAAGCTCGGGGATTCCATAGACAAATCTCGGGTAGCTGGTAACCAAGTCCCTACCCACAGTTCCCACCAGCAGACCAAGAATGACCATGACAAGCGATTTAAGCATCGATCCTTGGGCCATAAAAGTGGCAGCGATAAGTCCAAAGCAAAGCAACCCAAAATATTCAGGGGAACCAAACTTGAGCGCAAAATCCGCCATGGGAGGAGCAAGCAAAGCAAGGCCAAAGGTCGCAATGGTACCCGCAATAAAAGACCCAAATGCCGAAATACCAAGCGCTGGTCCAGCTCGTCCCTTTCTGGCCATCTGATAGCCATCCAGACAAGTCACTACGGATGAAGCCTCTCCTGGCAGGTTGACCAGTATGGACGTGGTGGAGCCACCGTACTGCGCTCCATAGTAAATGCCTGCAAGCATAATAATGGCCGTAGCGGTATGAAGCTTGTAGGTTAATGGAATCAGGAGGGCAATCGTCACTGTGGGTCCAATTCCTGGCAGGACCCCAATAAATGTGCCAATGAGCGCCCCGAGAAAACAATACCCGACGTTAGTGGCGGTGAGACTCACCGAAAACCCTATCGCAAGATTGGAAAAGATGTCCACTTCAGTACCCAATCAATCCAGTTGGCAATGGAATCCCTAACCAAATTTTGAATACAAGCAGGTTAAAAATGGTGGTTGCCGTCGCTTCAACCAGCGGGCGCAGCCATCGTCCAGGATCTGAATATTTGAATAGAACAAAAGCGATGAGAAAAGTGGAAGTGAGGAATCCAAGGTTCTTCAAAAAAAATCCATAGGCAAGAATTGCCAGGAGCACCATACTCATGCCCAGCCACCTTTCAGGCCATTTGAATGTCGATTCCCCTTTCCCGGACCGCAACGAGCCGACGAAAAGCGCTGCAGAAAGGAATCCGAGCAAAACAGCGAGGACCAGAGGGAGGAAACCTGGTCCCACGCTCTTCAGACTACCGATTGGAAATCGGCTCGCCTGTATTCCTATGGCGAGGGCCAAGACAAAAAGCGCAATGGCGCTATAGCTATCCTGATTGCGCATGGCAAATTACCTCCCGTCCGAGAGGCTCCTGAGGGGCAGCTTTTTTGACTCTTCTAACGGTTCAGAAGATGCCAGGGCATGATACCTCAAAAAATAGCTAGTGATCTATTATTAGTCCCGATAATACAGTGAAAGCACCATTTGGGAGATATCTACCAGGTGAATTCATCAGCGTTACTTCATTTGGATGTTGAGGTCTTTGGCAACACCGGACCACTTTTCATACTCATTTTTGATCCATTGGCCGAATTCTTCAGGTCCCATCTGTGTCGGCATCGCGCCCCCGGCGCTAAGTTTGCTTGCAACCTCAGGGTCTTGAAGTACCTGTTTGAAATAATCTGCAAGCTTGCTCACTACCTCGGGTGGCGTGTTGGCCGGTGCTGTCACGCCATTCCAGGAAACCACCTGGAACCCCGGAAACCCACTTTCTGCCACGGTGGGAACATCGGGTAACTCGGGAAACCGTTCCAGCGTGGTAATAGCCAGGGCACGAATTTTGCCGGCCTTGACATGCGGCAAAACGTCGGGGGTATTCGAGAAAACCGAGTCGACGTGTCCGCCTAACAAGTTCATCATTACTCCGGTCTTGTAAGGCACGTTCGTGATGTCGATTCCTGCAACACTTTTGAAATACTGTCCTGCAAAATAAGTGGACCCGCCCACCCCTGAACTGCCAAAAGCGATTTGCCCCGGATTTTTCTTGGCTTCTTCGATATACTGCGCCAGGGTCTTGATCTTGCTGTCGGAACGAACGCACAGAAAAACGGCCTGGGTAATGAGATTTGAAACAGCGGCAAAGTCGTCCACAGGATGATACCCCACCCCCGGGTTGACGGCTTTGCCCATCGCCAGATTGGTGCCCGAAAGCGCAATGGTATAGCCGTCTGGTTTGGCCTTGGCCACAAAACTCAACGCCAATGCGCCGCCGGCACCCGGCTTGTTCAACACGACCATGGGCTGGCCCAGAATCTCCTGTGCCTTCTGGGCACAAATACGGGCCGTTGTGTCGCTATTACCGCCGGCGCCAAAGGGGACGATGAATTCAATTGGCTTCTCAGGGAACTCTCCGGCGTGTACAGGATAACTACAGAGACCGAACATCAAAACACTTATTAAACAGAGACCAAAATTCTTCATGATAATTCCCTCCTTAGATTTTGGATTGACTAAAAAACAGGTAGATTCTTCTTGTGGACCAAACAGAATTCCTGAATGGATTCAACAAGAAGGGCGGTAGTCTTGATTTATATGTTGCACCAGTGGATAGTGTCAATACATTATTAGAGGATATTACGTTCATCATCTACTAAAACAATTGTTTATCTGCTAAGAACGATTCGGATCAGCCCGCAGTCAGAAAATGACGTGGATTTTCGACCAGAATGGCATCTATTTCTTCCTGTCGGAAGCCCCTGGCCCGCATCATGGGAACGACATTTCGGAATATATGACCGTAGCCCTCGCCGCCGTAGCGTCTAAGTCGGGCCAGGTGACAAATGTCCTGGGAGATGAGTATTTGCCCCAAATGGCCCCGGTCGATGAGCGCCCGGATGATGGCCAAGCGGCCGGCATCGTTGGGCAGGTCAACCGGTGCGAAGGGATAAAAACCTGACTCCAGACCGAAAAAGTCCAGTTCCAGAAAGCAGCCCGTCTGTGCCAATGCCAGATAGTCCCCAACTGTGGGCAGGGTTCTTTCCAAATGGGCGATGGCGGTTTTTTCAACCTGACCGCCGTTGTCCTTGATCAGCGCCACCAACCGGCACGGGGCCTCAGGGTCTCGCGGCGGATGTATGCAAATCCCTGCACCTGTTTGACTCTGGGTCCGGGCCGCAGCCTTGAGGGCCTTGATTTCATCGGGGTGAGGCGGCGTTGAGAGTCCCATTTCACCGATAAACCCCGCCCGGATATCCGTGTTGCCAATTCCTCGGCGCAGGTCGGTAAACAATCGCCTGCCGATTTGCTCCTGGCTCAAGATGGTCAAAAGCCCACCCGCGAACTCGAAGGTGTAAAAACCGGTGCCAACCACCACGGATACGTTGCTTTCACGGCTGATTTTGGCCAGCCCCACCGGATCCGGTTTCAAGCCTCTGGAGGTCTGTTCCACCAGGCAATTCCCGCCGACTTTTTTCAGGCTTTTCAGCTCAGCGGTCATCAGTTCGGAATCATCCAAAATTTGGTTGCCGTAATGACCGCACCATTGGTAACGAATATCCCAGACATTTTCCAGCGTTATCTCCACCCGTGGTGTACCGGGAGGAAAGGCGCGTTTGGGAGTCAGGTCGGATAACACGTGTTCGTGAACGAGAAAAGGCCCTAGCTCCTTGGCCGGCACCGGTCCCAATACGGTCTGTATATTGCCCGCGACATGGCTGGTTTGCCGGTCCTCCATTACTGTAAAAGTCCTAAATAAATGTATTTGGAATTTGCTTCAACTTTGAATCCGCATTGATTATTACTTCGACGTCTCGGGTAATGCGAGTGTTCAGTGTTCAGAGTTCAACCCAGCCGCCGGCCAAAAAAAAACGGCCGATCAAATCAAACATGAAACTATTGAACGTCCAACATCGAATAATGTATTCTATCAATTTAAAAAAACAGAGTAAGGCCAGCAGCTAATTTAATCGTCGAATTCTGCAGTTCGCTGGTTATAAAATCGATAAAGCGTAGCGTCATCAATATTCAACGTTCGATGTTGGAAGTTCGATGTTCGATGTTCAAGGCTTTAAGTCCGTCTATAGTTCGCTGCTCCGGCTAAACGTAATATCGCACGAAATTTCACACGAGCGCCGCCTCTGGCCAAAAAAACGGCCAGTCTGATCAAAAGAGAAACTCTGGAAATGTAGTTTTATAATATATAGTTCATAAAATCAGAGTGTTAGCTTCAAAACAAGCTCAGGCGGCTTGATGTAGTTTCACACGAGGAGTTAATGACGCAGTATCTTGGCCATGAACTCCCGGGCCCGATCCGTACTTGGTTTTTCCATGATCACCAGGGGCTCGCCTATCTCGAGAATTTGGCCGGCGTCCATGAAGGCGATCTTGTTGGAAACCTCACGCACAAAACCCATCTCATGCGAGACAATGATCATGGTGCGGTCTTCTTGGGCCAAGAGACGGATGGTATCTAAGACCTCGTTGACCAGCTCCGGGTCCAAGGCCGAGGTCACCTCGTCCAAAAGAAGTATTTCAGGTTTTAAGGCGAGCGCCCGCGCGATGGCCACTCGCTGCTGCTGACCACCGGATAGTTCATCGGGATATGATTTGAGCTTTTCCCCTAGCCCCACCTTTTGCAGAAGCGCCACCGCCTCGGCTTCGGTTTCCTTTTTCGGGCGACCCTGGATCTTGACGGGCGCAATGGTGACATTTTTCAGGGCCGTCATGTTCTGGAATAGGTTGTACTGTTGGAAGACAATGGCGAAGCGCTCGCGGGCTTTTTTCAGCGAGCGCTTATTCTGGTAGTCGATCTCTTCACCCTCTATCAGTATCCGTCCTGCCACAGGTTTATTGAGTCCGACGAGGACCCTGAGCAGGGTGCTCTTGCCCGAACCCGAGGGCCCAATCAGGGCGACCACGTCACCTTTTTCAACATCCAGACTGACGCCGTCCAGTACCTTTAGTTTACCATAGTAGGCGTCACATTGATTGATACTTAGATATTTCAAGTTTCTTCTCCATCCAGGCGCCGAATTTGGCCAGGGGATAGGATAATATGTAGTAGAGCAATAACACAACCCCGAAAGCCAGGGCGGCCGAAAAACCTTTGTTGTTGAGAACCTTGGCCGAGTAGGTCAACTCCACTACCCCGATCTGACTGGCCAGGGCGGTGTCCTTGATAAAAAGGACGAAAAAGGAAAAAGCCGGTGGTAAGATCACCTTCCAGGCCTGAGGCAAAATCACCATACCCAGGGTCTGCAAGAGGCTGAAGTTCATTACCGCGGCTGCCTCCCACTGGGTGGTGGGGACTGCTTCCAGGCCCGAACGCACGATCTCGGTGATGAAGGCGGTGGCGATAATCCACACGGAGACCAGGGCAACGGTAAAGACACTCACCTCCAGTCCGAAAGCCTGGAAAAAAAAGAAGATCAGCAGCAGTGTAACCAAAAAAGGGATGCGCCTGAAAAATTCCACGTAGACCAAGGTTACCGCCCGCAGGGGCAATAGAAGCTTGCTTCTGGTAAGCTTGACAACGGCCAAGATCCCTCCAAAAACCGACCCGAGCACGCAGCCGATCAGGGAAAGCAGAAAGGTGGTGAACATGGCCTTGATGAAAAAAACCATGTTATAGTAGGTGAAAAATCTGGGCAATTCTTCAACGACACGGTCCCACATCAGAACACCTTGCCTTTCACCCGGAAAAACACCCGTCCGACGAACAGAAGGGTAATGCTGGCGACTACGGTAACGAAGAAGTACAATACCGCGGTAAGGGAAAAAACCTCGATGCTTCGGAATGTCTCGGCGTTAATGTTTAAAGCCCGACCGGTCAATTCTTCCAATCCGAAGATGGCCGCCATGGAGGTGCCGAGGGTCATCAGTATATAAAGATTGCTAAGCGGCGGAAACAACACTTTCATGATGTGGGGCAGAATGACGAAGCGTACCTGTTGCATCAGGCTCATACCTAACGTCTTGGCCGCTTCTATCTCGGATTGCCTGACAGAGAGGAAGCCGGCCCGTTGAATCTCGGTCAGATAACCACCGGCGTTTAATGTCATACCCAGAAGCACCGCCTCGTATGAATCGAGTATGATACCGGCCTCGGGCAAGGCGAAATACAAAAAGTAAATCTGGACCAACTGGGGTGTGTTGGTGATAAAGGAGACATAGACATCCACCACTCGACGGATAATCACGCCGCCGAAAGTCTTGGCCATGGCGCCGAAAAGCCCAATGACCATTCCCCCGCAAAAGGCCAGAAAAGCCACTTGCAGGCTGATCCAGGCGCCGCCAATCAGGTAGGGGATGTATTCCACTACCTGGGAGAAGTGAATGGTGTAGTTCATAGGCTCTCTTGTTCACCAATTGAGACGGGAGGGGCCACGGTTGTAGTAGCTAAATACCGTTGGTTATCGAAATATCTGCGACAGTTCGTCACATACCCCTGAATTAGGATAGTGTATTGGAGTGATGGAGTGATGGAGTGATGGAGTGATGGGTGTGAAAGCGCCTAAAATACAGCCTATATTCTTTCACCATTGTTTACCAGACCCATCAAACAAGGTTTAATTTTCTCACTAGTCCATTACTCCAATACTCCAGATACAATTATTCTCCACTAAATCTACAATTGCCAATAATCTATACCAGTTAGTCCGGGGTGGGCTAGAACCAGGCGGTAGCCGGCACTTTAAAGACCATGGGACCGCCGAACCACTTTTCCCAATGCTGATCTATCACGCCATTGCGGTGCAGCTCAAAGAGTTGCACGTTGAGCCAATCACGCAGCGTGGTGTTACCCTTGGCCACTCCCAGGCAGCAAAAATACACGGTTACCGGCGTGTCCACGACTTCCCACGAAACGTCCTTGTGCGTGGCGGTGTGACCCCACATAAAATCCACTACGTCTAGCATGGCCTGGCCCCTGCCTTGGGCGATGGCTCGAATCACATCCGGGTAGTTATCCAGCAAAAGGACCTTGGCTTCAGGTAGATTTTCTTTAATGAAAGGCACGGGCGTCGTACCACGCACCTGGACCAGGGTGATATTGGGGTCGTTGTAGTCCCGCCAGTTGGCTTTTTTGTTTTTACTGGTAGTCAGAACCCCAAAAACCTCGGTGTGTACCGGCAGTGTGAAGTCGATGATCATAGCGCGCTTGGGATTACGAGTCATGGCACCCATCACGAAATCAATCTTATCAGAAGCCACGAAGGGGATGCGATCCGGTGATCCAACCTTCACTATTTTGAGCTTTACCCCCAAAGCGTCGGCAATTGCCTGGGCCACATCTTTGTCAAACCCATCAATCTCGTTTTTATCGTTGAACACACCCAGGGGCGGCAGCGTCGGATTGATACCCACCCGGATCTCGCCGGCTTTGATTATCTCGTCCAAGGACTTGGCTTGCGCCAAGCCTGCCACCATGGCGATTGCCACTACCAAACTCATTGATAACAAAGTCATTCCAAAACGTCTCATAAGTACCTCCTCTTTTGCTGATAGTTAGTTTCTATCCACAAATGGTCTTTTTGCCCAATCTCAGCGTCAATCTGCGCGCTTGCTTGTGCGGCGTAGTAAACTACGCCTCCGCACAAGCGCTTGATTGCCTTGACCTTGGACAAAAATCCTCATTTCTGGATTGGAAACGCCAAAAGGTGCCCGTCTTTGGCTAAGGTTTTTTAAGGACGGGCACTAGTTAACATAAATGGCCGGTTGATTCGGCACGCTTACCTCGCCCCGATCATTTTACCGGAGCGTTATTTCAATTCAATCAGCTGGATCTGAGATGGTTATTCCTACCGGATACCTATCCTTTTTATTCTAACCTTATAAACCTGGTCCTCTGGGCCAAGTCAGAGATGATCGGCTCTGCCATAGATCAAATTTGTTCATGGTGTCAGGTGTCAGGTTTCAGGTGTCAGTAAATAGCGAATCCGGAACTCTGATTTGGATGCGACTTAAGGCCAACACTGGTGAAATATAGACCATAATATGGGCGACTCTGTCCCAGCGGGTCAACGTCGTGCGCTGACACCTGACACCCGACACCTGAAATCTGAATACCGCCGGCTATGATATTCACCCACTTAACCCCTCCGGGGTCGACCAAAGCCGGACCTTATGGACCCGGATCTTTACTTTATCCCGGTTTTATTCCAATTTACGGGTATATGGTTTCAGGTGTCAGTATACAACTCTGGGGTGCCTCGGTCCCGACACCTGAAACCTGACACCTTTTGAAAATCGCAATAAAAATGAGATCAGAATTTAAGTCCTTGTGAGTCTATTTAAGAGTTACTCTTTGCCACCTCAGGCTGGGTCTCAATACCCAAAAGCTCGGCCGGGTTGCGGGCCGTCATCGTTCGTAAGTCATCGGTCGGTATCCCCAAATCCAACATACAGGCGATGAATTCCCTTAAGCCTTCCACCGGAGCGGGAAGGGTGTAGACGCCGAGGTCGGTGCTCAAAATATAGTTTTCAGCGCCGACGGCATCTATCTCCTCGGCAACCTGTTTCACCCCCCCGTGAGGTTCTCCGGCCATGCCCTCGTCGATACTGATGTAATCCCGCTCAACGTAATAGTGGGTTTTCGGGATGGGGGTTGTATGGGTGAATGCAGCCAACGTTTGCTCCAGATAGGCACCGCTTTCCGCCACCTGCTTCTGTTCGTCCACCGACATGTTCTTGGTGACACTGCTGGCTACCAGCACGTTTTTGATACCGTATTGCCGGCTGAGCTCAATCAACCGGAAGGCTTCCTGGTTCGAAACATGACCGGTGTTTAAAAACACGTGGGGATGGTCTGCGATCATACCCAATATTTCGTCCAACTCCTTGGAAGGCTGTCCCTCGGGAATACGGATGCAGCGTGACAGCTCCTGTTCCTTGAACTTGGGGTATATATCCGCCAGGGATTTGAATTTACCATCCACCAAATGACCTTCCCGACTGGCCTGGTAGTAGGTTGAATGCGCCCCGAAGCTCACATATTTCGCTCCGGAACCATAATAAAGCGCCGTCAGCACGGCCCGGGGATTCATGCCCCCGAAAACGGTATTTAATATAATTCCACCAAAAACGTCAATGCCCTCGACCATACGGCTTACCAACCAGGACGTTCCATTGGACCAGTTGAATACGTCCATGTAGACGATGGCCCGCATACCGGCATCGCGTGCCTGAATGGCTGCCTCAAAGGGGTCTACCCGCCTGGGCGAGCTGGGCAGGTGTGGACCTGCGTGGACGTGGATGTCGATGGCACCTTTTAAAAGCTCGGTACTGAGCTCATAGCTGCGGCCTTCGGGTAGTATCATGATTTTTCTCCTTTCGATGGGAAATGTCCCGCCCATCTTCAATGAGTTTCTCAAGTCAGGTAACGCCTGCGGCGCAACCTGACCTACGAGATTTTCGAAATATGGCATCCATCGATGGCTCACGACGGTGATTACCACCGGTTGCCCGGTTAGGGTTTGCTATTGCGTCTATCTTTCCTGACACCTGAGACCAAATTTTCGGAACAAGAACGGTGTAAAAATTTAAGTCTCTGTGGATTAACTCCCTTCATAAGCCACCGGCATTGTTCAACTTTAGATCAAACAGCCGCAATCACCCGGTAACGGTAGAACCTTTTCAATTCTCACCGTCAGAGACGGCGGCTTATGAAGGGAATTACGGCTGAAATTTCATCGCCACAGCTTCAGCCCACCCGCTCTACTTTGACTTTTTTTCTGCCTTCGCCCTGGCAACGGGCTGCCACGGCGGCAAACTCCTTTAGATTTTCCTCGATATGGCCAAAAAGAGTGCTGGGACGCCAGCCGACCGGCAGTAGCAACCGCGCGTCGCGGCCATAAAAGATACCGAAGTCGTAGACAGGGTTGGGTACGCCTTGCCATTGGTAGGGGTGGTAGGCGTTCCAGACCAGATCGCCGGGTATGGGAAAGACGATCTGGTTTTCGGGGGGTAAATTCAAAGATATCTCCGGATCCAGTCGGGTGTGTTCAACGGGAAATGACAGCTCCCGGCCGGTAAACATTGCGTGAATACACATCCCCTCGAAAGGGCCTTGTCCCAATGCTTCCCATAGCATCTGGCAGGTCTTGGGTGCTTTGTCTGGCCAGAAATCGGCCTCACAGCTCACTCCCTCGTCAACAAAGCTGATCTTTACTCTCATACTCATTTTTTCCTCACCTCCCCGGAACGACGGCCATGGCCGTGCTCCTGTTGTTCGCAGTTCGTTTCTTGGTCGTTATCGAAACCCATCACTAACGTGAGCGTATGGTTCTGCCGGGACGCTCGCCGGAGTGTTTCCCGTTTTCCACCACCACCCAGCCATTGACCAGAACCCAATCGATGCCCGCAGGATATTGCCGGGGATCTTCGTAGGTCGATCGATCCATCACCGTCGCGGGATCGAAGACCACCACATCGGCATCATAATTTTCGGCCAGAAACCCTTTGGCTTTCAAGCGCAACTTCTGAGCCGGCAAAGATGTCATTTTCCGCACCGCCTCCTCCCAGGACATCACCTGCTGTTCGCGAACATAGCGACCCAAGATTCGCGGGCAGGTACCGTAGGTTCGCGGATGTGGCATTTTTCCACCCAAAAGCCCGTCGGTAATAAAACTGACGGTCGGCGATTGCATGATCTCCACCACATCCGGTTCGCTTAGACCGAAATTTATCATACCCACGGCCAGATTCTCTTCCACCAGCAAATCAAAGGCGGCATCCGCCGGATCATCATTGCCGCGCATGGCAGCAATTTCGGCGAGGCTCTTGCCTTCAAACGGCAGATTCGCTTCGCTGACCACCGATGACACCTTGATATTCTCCCACCCGACAATAGCCGAAAAATTCTCCCAATCCATTCTCTCGGCAATATCCTTTTTAACGGCATCACGATTCTCGCGCAGGGTTTGCAGCAGATGATCCGGCCCTTTGGTGTGATACCAGGGCGGGATGACGGCATGCAAAACGGTGCTGCCGGCTGTATAAGGATACTGGGCAACGGTTACGTCCACGCCTTCGCGCCGCGCCTTCTCCAGAAGCTGCAAAAGTTCGGCGGCTCTGCCCCAATTGTTTTTTCCCCTGATTTTAAAGTGGGTAATCAATACCGGGATTTCAGATCGCCGGCCAATTTCCAGAACCTCTTCGATGGCCTCTGCAATGCCGTCGGATTCACTGCGCATATGCACGTCGAAGATACCATCATGTTTGCGCACCATCTTGGCGATTTCGACAATCTCGTCCAGGCTCTGGTACTGGCTGGGCGGATAGATCAATCCGGCGGAGATTCCACGCGCCCCTTGCTCCATGGCTGCAGCGGCTATTTTTCTCATCTCCTCTATTTCACCGGCTTCTGCCGCCCTTGCATCCATCCCCATCACCATCAGGCGGATGGTACCCAATCCCACATAAGAACAATAATTGATAGACGGTTTGGCGGCATCCACCGCGTCCAGATAATCCGCAAAACTGCCCCATTGCCATTTGATCGATGGATCGCCGTCCAAACCCGACAGGTGTTTTCGCCAGCCGACCACATCCTGCTCCCGAATCGGGGCCACGCTCATTCCATCTAAGCCGCCATTTTCCGTGGTGATCCCCTGCATCACTTTCTGCCGGGCCTCGGGCTCGGTCAAAATGAACAGATCCGAATGACTATGTCCATCCACAAAACCCGGACAGACAAATCTACCGCGGGCGTCGATGTTCTGCCGTGCTTCGGCATTTCCAATCGGTCCGATGTTGGCTATTTTTCCATCCACAATTCCCACATCGGCCGCCAACCACGGGTTGCCGGATCCGTCGATTACTTTTCCGTTTTTAATGATTAAATCATACATAATCGCATCCTATAATTTCAAAACTGCACTGCAATCTCAGGGTTTAAAAACTTCTGGACCTCGAACGCATAACCGCCCGGTCCTTTAAAGAAAAAGCATTCAACATCGGCCTTTTCCTGATGTTTCGGCGGTGCATCTATTTGGACACCAGATGAGGTCAGGTGCTGATACCATTGATGGACGTCGTCTGTCACTAAGGTTATCAGGGTATTTTGCTCGGTGGATGCTCGGCAATACCCCTGGGAGGCGTCCACGATACCGATAAAAGCGCCGTCCGAAATTCTGTATATTTTGGCAAATCCCTGATCGTCGACCTTTGGAAGTTTCAAGGTCTCTTCGAAAAAAAGGGTCGCATCCTTTAAATCGTCGAAATAAAGAAAAGTAATTTGGGAAGAAAATTGCATCATATTCCTCTTTGGTTTTGAGCCTACTTGAATACTTTCTCCGGCGGTGTCGCAAACAGGCCGGCTTTACTGTGGGTCAGACCCAGGTCCGCCATGGCTTCCGCCGTTTTCAGTGCCACCGCCGCTGGATCCAGCACCTTGACGCTTAAGGTCTCCTCTATTTCCCGGGCATACCCTGCCATGCCGGCACATCCCATGACAATCACCTCGGCACCATCTTCCTCCACCGCGACCTTGGCCACGTCCATTAACCGCTGTTTGGTTTTGGCTGGATCGCTGTCCGTTTCCGCCACCGTGAGGTCCAGGCTGCGCACCGAAGCCAGAAAATGAGACAACCCGCGAATGTGCAC
>JASFFJ010000137.1:0-13429 GCA_050124355.1 Desulfobacterales bacterium
TTAATAAAGTGGGATTTTCAAAAAAAATATCTGATCTTATCAGCCGCATATTGAAAGAAATATTAAAAAATGGGGTAGTGACGAATAAGGAAATCTTGCTTAAAGAATCAGAAAAAGGCATTATTCTAAGAGATGTGCGCACCAAAAAGGAACAAGAACTGCGCCAGTTAAAGAAATTTTACGGGCTAGATCAGGCCAAAACCATGGTCCGGATCGTTGGCCAGCCACTCCTTAGCAACCTGGACTATGGTCTCTTAAACCTCGTCGTCGATTTTGTACAACGTCTCATCCAGCCCAATATTACCTTGAACCGCAGCGAGACCCAGGAGCGGAAAAATAAGGCAGCCGCGGAAATCAAACCCGTTCTTCACAAAATCAAAACAGGTGAGATGCTTTTGCGCGAAGGAGAGCTCGTCACCGATGTTCAATTGTTAAAACTCCAAACACTTGAGACCCAGACGAAAAAAGAACAGGTTTTTTTATCCGGTATCGGCGCCACCATGTTATTGATGTGTCTGCTGATTACCACCTACATTCTCCATTTGAACCAGCCTGGCCGCATACCGGCGGAACACAACAAGAGTTTGCTTTTTATGGCAAGTGTCTTTCTAAGCTTTTTCTTTTTGGCAGAACTCAGTTGCAAGTTATCTGAGGTTTTAACTCAAAGTTCAGCATTTCCCATACATATCTCCTCTCTGTGGTTTGGCATTCCGTTAGCGGCGGGTTCCATGATAATTTGTGTATTCATGGGATTAGCGGTGGCGATACCAATGGCAGCGGTTATGGCAGTCGCTTTTGCAATTATATTAGAGAACAGCTTGGTCATTTTTCTTTTTTTTCTAGTAAACGGCACCATGGCGGCCTACTGGATAAGGCATTGCCGTGAGCGCAAAGTTTTTATCACGGCCGGCACCAAACTCGGATTGCTCAATATACTGCTGGTGACCGCCATTGATTTTTACCTGGCCGAATTATCGGGTGCCAAACTTATGTGGGACTGGGCTTTTGGATTTATGGGCGGAATCGGCGCCGGCATTGTCACAGCGGGTATTGTCCCACTGGTTGAAATCACTTTCGGTTATACCACGGATATCTCACTGCTGGAGCTGGCCAGCTTGGATCGACCAATCCTGCGAAGGCTCATGATCGAAGCGCCGGGCACTTATCATCACTCGGTGATTGTTGGATCTTTAGTGGAAGCTGCGGCATCTGAGATTTCAGCAAACCCTTTGCTTGCCAAAGTATGCGGGTATTATCATGACATCGGCAAAATAAAAAAACCACTGTATTTTATTGAAAACCAAGAAGGTGGCCTAAATAAACATGATAAGCTGGCACCCTCAATGTCCAGCCTGATTTTAATTTCCCACATCAAAGACGGCGTCGAGATAGCCAGAGAAAATAAACTAGGTAAAATTATCATCGACATCATCAGACAACATCATGGAACCAGCATTATCAAATATTTTTATGAGAAGGCCAGACAACAAAAGGGGGAAGATTCTGTTAACATTGATGACTTTAGATACGTCGGCCCCAAACCGCAAACCCGCGAAGCTGGACTGGTCATGCTGGCCGATGTGGTCGAAGCAGCATCAAGAACCCTTGATAACCCGACACCGTCTAGAATCCAGGGACTCGTCAAAAATCTTTTTAATAATATTTTATCGGATGGTCAGTTAGACGAATGCGAGCTGACGCTCAAGGAACTTCACAAAATCGCTCGCAGCTTCGACAAAATCTTAAATGGAATTCACCACCATCGCATCGAATATCTCGAGAAGCGGTCACCAGCCAGCGCAAACGGCAAGGGAAATAAAAGGAATGGAAGTCCTGATAGACAACCGGCAAAGCTCGTGCGGAATTTCGCTGGAAAAGATAGAGCAGACGGTAAGGGTCATCTTAGACGCATTAGATTGCCCTGATGGAGAAATTTCGATTCTTATTGTCGATGATCCACAGATAGAAAAGCTAAATCGGAAATATCTAAACCGTAAAAGTCCGACAAATGTGATCGCTTTCCCAATGAGGGAGGGTAAATTTTCCTACCTGAGCCCGCAGCTTTTAGGTGATGTGGTCATATCGACAGACACAGCTTCAGAAGAAGCGCAACATTCTGGTATGAGCCTGGAGCAGCGGTTCACAGAGCTACTAGTGCACGGCATTTTACATTTATTTGGCTATGACCATGAAACTTCAGCACAGGATGCCCGTAAAATGGCAGAAAAGAGCCGACAACTATTGGAATTGATTTAAGAAACCTACAAAGGGGTAATCAATGGCGGGATTGGCGGTAAAAATTGACCACGTGGCAGCCTTGAGAAACGCCCAAAAGAGTCAGTCCCCGGACCCGGTGACAGCAGCCACCATAGCAGAGATGGCTGGTGCGGATGGTATTACCGCCCACCTGCGGCTGGACCGTAAATACATAAATGACCGAGATGTTCGCATTTTGCGCAGCGTGGTGCAGTCCAAACTGATTCTAGAAACGGCCTCGGCCTCCGAGATGGTCGGCGTGGCTTTGGATATTAAACCTGATCTGGTTATCCTGGTCCCTGAAAAGCGCGAGCAATTCACCGCAGAGGGCGGATTAGATCTGATCGTACACCGCTCCGATATTTATGATACAGTGGCGACACTGCAAAACAGTGGTATACCGGCAGGACTGCTGGTGGACCCGGAGCCCGAACAGATAAGACTGGCTCACAAAATCGGCGCATCCTTAGTAAAGATTCACACCGCAACTTACTGTGACGCAAAAACGCCTCAAAAAAGACATCAGGCCTTTTTAAATATTGTTGATGCCGTTAAACTTGCCCACAAGTTGAAATTCAGCGTTAAAGTAGGCCGCGGATTGTGCTATAAAACAATTAAAGCATTTAAAAAAATCGATGAAATCGATGAATTCAGCATTGGTCATAGCATAATCTCGCGGGCAGTACTGATTGGAATGCAGGCTGCGGTGGCAGACATGAGATCGCTGATTCTGGCGTTATAAGTAGCTGAGCCAGGCCGACCGGAGATCACGGGATTTTAGATGATACTCGTTACAGCTAATGAAATGCAGCTAATGGATCGACGGACCATCGAGTCCTTTGGTATACCTGGCAGAATATTAATGGAAAATGCCGGTCGGGGGGCGACCCGTTTCTTTTTAAAGCAATTTCCAGCTTTCAAAAATAAGCGAATCGGTGTCATCGCCGGGCGTGGGAACAATGGTGGGGACGGCTTTGTAATTGCCCGTTATTTGGCGCAAGCAGGGGCTGATGTAAGGGTATATCTTCTTGCTGCAAGCAATCGAGTCGGTGGTGACGCGGCTGCCAATTTAAAATTATTAGAACCGCTCAACATCCCACTGATTGAAATTCCGGATGAAAGTTCATTCTCTGCCTATCAATCTGAGATGGCCGAATGCGAGGTATGGATAGATTCGATTCTCGGCACTGGATTGAAATCGGATGTCAGAGGATATTTTCAAACGGTGATTGATTTTATCAATGCACTCAACCAGCCCGTACTTGCCGTCGACATCCCGTCAGGACTTAATTCAGACACCGGGCAACCATGCGGGACATGCATTCGCGCCAGTGCTACGGCAACCTTTGGGTTTGCCAAAACAGGCCACATGATCTACCCGGGAGCGGCTTATACCGGCGCTCTTGATATCGTTGATATTGGAATTCCGCCACATATCGTACAAAGTGTAGCGCCTAAACAGTACCTTTTGACGGCCGGTCTTATCAAGTCTTATGTGACCCCCAGAGTTGAGGATGCCCACAAGGGTACCAGCGGACATTTGTTGGTGGTGGCCGGATCTCCCGGAAAAACCGGAGCCGCTTCAATGACGTCTATTTCTGCACAGCGAGCCGGCGCAGGGCTTGTGACGCTGGCTATTGGGCAAAGCCTCAATTCAGTCTTAGAATCCCAAATGTTGGAAGCCATGACAGCGCTGTTGCCGGAAAACAAGGAAGGTGCTCTCGACGAAGCCGCATTCGGTGTCATTCAAAAATTAATGGCCGGTAAAAAATGCCTCGCCCTCGGACCTGGTCTGGGACAGGCATCGGAAACCAGAAAACTGGTCCATAAAATCATACTTGAAAGCCAAATTCCGCTGGTCGTGGATGCCGATGGCATCAACCATCTGGTCGGCCGGATGCAAGTCCTAAAAAAAGCACACGCGCCGGTCATTCTGACGCCTCACCCCGGTGAAATGGCCCGTCTTTTGGATGTAAAGGTCGACAATATTCAGCAAGATCGAATAAACAGCGCCCGCAACGTCGCGGTTGACTTAAATGTTCACGTCGTCCTAAAGGGTGCTCGGACTGTTATTGCACACCCGGACGGCAGAATCTTTATAAATCCCACCGGCAATGCCGGTATGGCTGCAGGCGGCATGGGTGATGTGCTTACCGGAATCATTGCCGGACTAATCGTCCAGGGATTCTCTCCTGAATCCGCTACCCATACTGGAGTGTATATACACGGATCTTCGGCCGACACCCTTGCGCATACCATCGGGCCCTATGGTTACCTGGCCGGCGAAGTCATGCACGCCGTTCCCGGTGAAATAAAAAAGATCATGAGCCATGCCTAATAGCCAATTCCAAATAATGACCCGCACTGTGCAAGAAACCCAAAAGTTGGGGAAAACAATCGGCCAGCGGATTAAATTTCCGTTTGTCATTGCACTCAGCGGTGACCTTGGAAGCGGCAAAACCGCATTTGTGCAGGGTTTGGCTGAAGGACTTGAGGTCCCGAACGAATATTATATTACCAGCCCAACGTTCACGCTGATCAACGAATACCCGGGGCGCTTGCCCTTGATTCATATTGACCTGTACCGCCTGGATGGTATTCGCGATTTTGAAGATATCGGCCTCGACGAGCTGATCTATGATCAGGCAGTAATTGCAATAGAGTGGGCGGAAAAAATGTCGCATCAACTGCCAGACCATCATCTGGCGATGATCTTTGAAATCACCAATGATAATGACCGCAAAATTAGTTTAAAGGCATGCGGACACAGCATCGTTAACCTAACCAAACCATTTAATGAAAGTACCGTAGGGATGAAATGAGCTTAATCGTACAAAAATTTGGGGGAACATCAGTTGCAGACATCGAACGTATCCGTCATGTGGCCAAAAGAGTGGTTGCAACCTATAATCGAGAAAACGATGTGGTCGTTATCCTGTCCGCCATGTCCGGTATTACCGACCATTTGATAGAAATGGCCCGAAAGGTAACCGAATCGCCCGACGGACGGGAGCTTGATGTGCTGTTGGCCACTGGCGAGCAAACAACTTCGGCCCTTCTGGCCATGATGCTCAAATCAATGGGCTACCCTGCTCAGTCATTGCTGGGACATCAGGCCGAGGTGGTAACGGACCACTGCCATGGTAATGCACGCATCGTAGATATAAGAGCCGATCGAATAAAAAAATTGCTCACCGAACGACACATCGTCGTGATAGCCGGGTTTCAGGGATGTGACCCTGACGGCAACATTACAACGCTTGGGCGCGGCGGATCCGACACGTCCGCTGTGGCAATTGCAGCGGCAATCGAAGCGGATATTTGTGAAATATTTACAGATGTGGATGGTATATACACAGCCGACCCCAATATCTGTCAAAAGGCCAGAAAGCTTTCTACCATATCCTATGACGAAATGTTGAATATGGCCAGTCTTGGCGCCAAAGTGCTACAAATTCGTTCGGTAGGATTTGCTAAAAAATTCAACATCCCTGTACATGTCAGGTCATCATTTAGTGAGGAGGAGGGAACCATGGTTGTCAATGAAAATTCCGGCATGGAACGTCTGGTTGTATCCGGCGTTACCCATGACAAAAATCAGGCCCGCATTACATTGAAGAAGGTTCCCGATCAACCTGGGATTGCGGCAAAAATTTTCACTCCCATCGCCGATGCCGGTATTATTGTGGATATGATTATCCAAAATACGCGGCCTGAGGGACAGACTGATCTGACTTTTACGGTTCCAAAAGCAGAGTTTAAAAGAGCAATGGCACTGGAAAATGAGATTGCCGCAGACATTGGTGCCGAAGAAGTATTCGGTGATGAAAATATTGCCAAGGTTTCAGTCATCGGTGTTGGTATGAAGGATAACTCCGGCGTCGCATCAACCATGTTTCGCACGCTTGCCGAAGAGAATATAAATATCAAGATGATCAGCACCTCGGAAATTAGAGTATCCTGTGTTATTGAAGAAAAGTATGCCGAACTTGCTGTGCGGGTGCTGCACACCGCCTTTGGGTTGGATAGGGACCTATGAAAAAATTAAGCTCCGACCAATTAATATTTGCCCTGTTGTTGGGTGCTATTATCTTAGGGCTTACATTATATCGGATGTTTAACATTTTCTAAAGCGCGGATTCAATTTCTTCGACGATACGCGCGGCCGCTGCCTGGGGATCCGAGGCATTCCGGATCGGCCTTCCGATCACCAGATAATCCGATCCATTGTGGACCGCCTGCGCAGGTGTTGTGATCCGCTTCTGATCGTCTATGTCACCGACCGACCATTGGGGCCGTATGCCCGGTGTAACCGCGATAAACTCATTTCCAATGCGTGCTTTGATCATAGCGGTTTCTAGGCCGGAGCAGACCACACCAGCACAGCCGGCGGTTTTGGCCATTTCGGCTTTTTGTAGGACAAGGGCAGACAGGTTCTGATAGAAATCCGGTCGGTATCCAGCGGCTCTGATATCTCCCGCATTGACGCTGGTTAACACCGTCACCCCCAGTATATGAACCCTTCCCTGGCTGGCGCCAACCGCAGCTTCAAGCATTTTTGGCGTCTCTCCACAGTGTACGGTCGCAAATCTGATATCAAGATCGACTATTCCGGCCATGGCGCGGGAGACTGTCGCCGGGATATCATGTAATTTTAAATCTAAAAACACACCGGCACCACCGGCTGTATTGATAAACCGTACGATATCCGGACCGGACCTTATCATAAGCTCATAGCCCACCTTAAATAACCCCACATGATCGGCAAGAAGCTCAACATAACGTTTGGCGTCATCCGTAGAAGATACATCCAGTGGAAAGACAATATAATCTTTGGCCTGTCTCATTTCAGATCCCACAATTTAAGAGTAAGCCCAGCCGCTGGTCCGATAACCGGCCAGTTTAATCGAAAGAGAAATTTCGACCTGGCTGGAGTCTATTATTAAGCAAACGATCGATAAATGAAGAATTAAGGAATTCTTTCAATTTTAATTTTAGAAAAGCAGAGCGAAGCCTCCGGCTCGCAGGGGTTGTAGTGCCTACGCCTCGAAGAGCGACATCTGCAATTCTTCAATCGTCATTCGACATTCCTTTTTCGTCATGCCCGTAGTGCTCTCTCATCCAATTCAGATATTCTCCGCTTTTCACCCGTTGCACCCAGGGTGAATTATCCAGATACCATTGAATTGTTTTTCTGAGTCCGGTTTCAAGGGATTCTGCGGGAAACCAGCCCAATTCCTTTTCCAACTTGCTGCAATCAATTGCATATCTCAAATCATGTCCTGGACGGTCTTTAACAAAGGTCATCAGGTTCCTGTAAGATTTCCCATCTGCCTTTGGGACCATTTCGTCGAGCAAATCGCATACCATGGCGACGGTGTCGATGTTAGCCAATTCGCAGCGACCGCCGATATTGTAAGTTTGCCCCCGGGTACCCCGCCTCATTATCTCCCAGACAGCCCGACAGTGGTCTTCAACAAACAACCAGTCCCTGACATTGCTGCCGTCTCCATAAACCGGTAGCGGTTTGTCTTCTAAAGCATTAAGTATCATCAATGGGATCAATTTTTCCGGAAACTGGAACGGTCCATAGTTGTTAGAGCAATTGGAGATGGTCGCCGGCAGCGCGTAAGTCTTATTATATGCCCGGACAAGATGATCTGAGGCGGCCTTTGATGCCGAATATGGGCTGTTTGGTTTATAAGCAGTTTTTTCGGTAAAAAAACCGTCAGATCCCAGAGAACCGTACACCTCATCGGTACTGATGTGATGGAAGAGAACCAGTCGATCCGCATTCTGACGGGAAATCTCAAGGAGATTGAATGTCCCTTCGATATTGGTTTTAATGAAGGCATCCGGGGTCACAATCGACCGGTCCACGTGGGATTCCGCAGCAAAATTACAGACAGCATCGATGTCATAGGCTTTGAATGCATGGGCTATGGCATCCGGATCACAAATATCGGCTTTAAAGAATAGGTAACGGTCGGGATTTGCTTTTTCAATATCGGCCAGGTTCTCGGGATTGCCGGCGTAGGTGAGCTTGTCCACATTAATGATACGTCCGTCAAATTCGGAATCCAACAGCAGGTAGCGAATAAATACGCTTCCGATAAAACCGCAACCGCCGGTAACCATGAGATTCTTCATCCAACCTCCTCATATAATCGAGCCCGTATAAATTGTTACGAAACTCAAAACAAAAGACAACCATTATAGGTCCAGCTGACCAAGTCAAGTTAAACCTGTTCCTTATCTCAAATCGTGTTATTCATAAAGGTTTTTCTCGGTTATCAAAAAATTCTGTTGAAATAACCTGTTATTCTAGGTATAAATATTTATTTTCAGTATTTACAGACAAATATGGTTACGTTTCCCAGCACCACTAATATCTGACATGCCGCTCATTTCCCATTGCATGAAGGTGAAGCTTATCTGTATCCCTAAGATTATTAAATGACCCTATCAGCAAATCAGCAAAAAATGTTACGAAAGCTTCCCGGCGTGGATCATGTCCTGGAACGCGCCGGGACGCTGTCGTTTTTTGAAAATATACCAAAAACGATTATGGTCAATTCGATCCGTAACACCTTGGAAAATTTTCGAGAAAGCATCTTAAAAAATAATCTGAATCTTCGCGAAGAGAGCTTGTTGGAAGACAGGATCATCAAACTGGTCGAGGTGGCGGTTAAAGAGGCCATGGCCTTTAATCTAAAACACCTGATCAATGCTACCGGAGTCGTCGTGCATACCAATCTGGGTCGCTCCCTGCTCCCAGAGGAGGTCGTTGAGAATATTGCAACAATCGCCGGTCGCTATTCAAATCTCGAGTATGATCTTGACGGCGGCAGGCGGGGCTCCCGATACAGTATCATAGAAGATATTATTTGCGAAATCAGCGGCGCTCAGGCAGCTTTGGCAGTCAACAACAATGCTGGCGCTGTTTTACTTTGCCTGGACACCATTGCCCGGAACAGAGAAGTAATTGTTTCCCGGGGTGAGTTGGTGGAGATCGGAGGTTCATTTAGGATCCCGGATGTAATGGCGAAAAGTGGCAGTATCTTAAAAGAAGTCGGCACCACCAATCGAACGCATCTCAAAGACTATGAAAATGCCATAGCAGAGGATACCGCTCTGCTGCTGAAGGTGCATCGCAGCAATTACAGCGTCGTCGGCTTTACGGCCGAGGTTTCATTAAAGCAATTGGTTGAACTCGGCAATCGGCATGGCAGACCGGTTATGGAAGATCTGGGAAGCGGCACCTTCATCGATTTTTCCAAATACGGGTTGGTCAAAGAAACGACTGTGCAGGAGTCCGTGGCCGCCGGTGCCGATGTGGTGACCTTCAGCGGCGACAAACTTCTGGGAGGCCCCCAGGCAGGCATCATTGTGGGTAAAACACCCATCATCGAAGCAATCAAAAAAAATCCCCTGGCAAGGGCCCTGCGTATTGATAAACTGACTTTGGCCGCTCTGGAGGCCACTGTAAGCCTCTACCGTGATGAAGCAAAAGCAGTACGCAAGATACCGACCCTACGAATGTTGACGATGGATATACACGAAATTGAAAAAAAAGCATCGAAATTGATGGAGAACTTGAAAAAAATTGACCCATCCCGCCTTCAAATCAACCTCATCGATCTTTCCTCAAAAGCGGGCGGCGGAGCGTTGCCGCTGCTATCATTGCCGAGTAAGTGCCTGCGAATAAAAATTGACGGCCTTTCCGCCAACACCCTGGAAATAAACATGCGAGAAAATTCACCGCCGATTATCGGGCGCATCCAGGATGATGCGTTTATCATAGATACTAGAACATTGCAGGATGAAGACTTACCCATAATCGAATCGGCATTTGAACACGTGTTGAAGAGAGCTTAAACATGACCAATAACGCAAAGGCAGTATTTCAAAGCCGGAAATCCGCAAAAAACTTTTTACTTTCAAAAACAGACACCGGATCGATTAGAGGTATAAAAAGAAAAAAGGCTGCGGGTGTCAATGAAGTACTGCAATCTGTTTTTCCGGATATGCTTGCTGGCAAGGATTTTATCGACCATGCCCTAAAACAACTGGATTCCGTCGCTCAATTCGCAGCCCTTGCCGTCGGATTGGATCAGAATCAGCCGGAGGACCAAAAATATTCCAACCCCTATGCGCTGGACAAGCACATCGAAGTGGCCGCAATACTGAAAATGATTTGCCGAGAGAAAAACGGTTTGTGGGGTGTCCTTGAACCCGGTTTATTCGGGACTATTTTCCCTGAAATAAATGGATCGGAGGGTATGGAATTATCCCGCGACATTCAAGACCGCCTGGCCGCAAAATCCGAACAAACGGTTACCATCGGGATTGCTTCCTTTCCGATCATCACCTTTGGAAAATCCGATATGATCGATAATGCCCGCAAGGCGTTTGACCATGCGACTTTCTTTGGACCCGGCAGCGCGGTGGTTTTCGATGGGGTCAGTTTAAATATTAGCGGTGACAAATTGTATGAAAATGGAAACATTCAAGGGGCCATCGATGAATTTAAACGCGCTCTTGAAATGGATCCTTCCAATATAAACGTCCACAACAGTCTCGGTGTCTGTTACGGTTTACAGGCTGAATATGAATCGGCATTAGAAGAATTTAAAAAAGTTGCCTCCTTAGACCCCGGAGAATACATGGCGATGTTCAACCTGGGGCTGGTCCATACGCTGAGAGGGCAGCCCGAAAAAGCCCTTAAATTCTTTCTCAAGGCCGACAATATCAATGGAGATGTGTATGAAGTCGCCTTTCAATGCGGTAAACTCTATTTTGAATCAGGTGATCTGGCTAAGGCAAAACCATTTCTGGAGCGTGCATCAAAGCTCGATCCGGATTCGGGTACGATTTATCGCTACCTGGGTGACTGTTATGCCGCCGACAATCTGATGCAGGATGCCATATCAGCCTATAAAAAAGCCATCAAGCATAACCCCCATGATGCAGCCTCCATGTCAGCACTGGGATGCCTACTTGATGACCAGGACGAAAATCCGGAAATCACCCTCATGTTTTGTCAGGAAAGTGTCGGGCTTTCACCTGAAAACGGTCTTTTTCGCTCCCGGCTGGCCCGACTGTATTTTAAACAAAATCGCCTTGACGATGCCTTAGAGGAGTATAAAAAAGCAGAACAATTTGGTTATGATGCCGCTCAAGATATTCAAGAAATCAAAAACCGGCTTGTTGCAAATGAAAGGTTACAATGAAAGATATTATCCATGACATTCTGGATGCCGCTATCGAGTTAAAGCGCCATTGCATCCAAACAAATATTGACAATATTATCAAGGCGGCAGCCATGCTGGCTGCCTGTATCGAATCCGGCAATAAAGTCATTTTTTTCGGCAATGGTGGAAGTGCTGCAGATGCTCAGCATCTGGCAGCCGAACTCGTCAACCGCTTTCAAATTGAGCGACCTCCCCTGGCAGCCATTGCCCTGACAACCGATACGTCCATTCTCACCAGCATTGGCAACGATTATCATTTCGATGAAATTTTTGCCAAACAAATTCATGCGCTCGGAAAAAAGGGCGACATTGCCTGGGGCATTAGCACCAGCGGTAATTCTCCCAACGTCCTCAAGGCAGTTATTGCTGCTCAAAAAATAGGACTCACAACCATCGCCCTGACCGGCCGAAAAGGTAAATTGGGTGATTGCACCGATCTCGTATTATCGGTGGAGTCGGATATCACTGCCAGAATCCAGGAAACCCATATTATGCTGGGACACATCGTGTGCGATCTACTGGAGAGACAATTGTACCCTGAGGAGTTTAATAACATTGGAATTCAATAAATAGTCAAGTCCAGTTTGACCGGATCTGGTAATTAAAAAAGCGAATTTATCCCGCAAGAGCAATCCGCATTCCACCTTTTAAAATCTAAAATCGAATATACATCATGCCACGAAAATTCGACCCGATCGACCTCAGCAGAGTCAAAACCCACCATCTCGTCGACCGCAAAAGCAAGATAGCAGTGGAAGAATTTGCCAAACCCTGGACAAAAGGCGCTTCCTACCGGACTTTCTTGGCTAATTTGCCCGACATCCTGGCGGGTGGTCAATTAAAAAACGTCATATCCGCCATCGTCAGGGCTTACCGTAATAACCATACGATATTATTCGGCATGGGCGCCCATGTAATCAAAGTCGGCCTCAATCCGATTGTCATCGACCTGATGGAACGCCGGATCATCACCGGTGTGGCCATGAATGGCGCCGGTATCATCCACGATGTCGAACTTGCCATGGTCGGCCGGACATCAGAAGATGTCGACGCCACTATAGACGACGGATCCTTCGGCATGGCCCGGGAGACCTGTACATTTTTAAATGAGGCCATCACATCAACCCGTAAAATATCCACGGGTCTCGGCGAAGCGGTTGGTCGGAGTATCCTCGAAAAGCGGCTTCCGTTGATGAAGCAAAGCATTCTCGCAACGGGGGCCCGCCTGGGAATACCCGTGACGGTTCATGTTGCTATCGGAACAGATATTATCCATATGCATCCCGATTATGACCCTCAAGCAACAGGTTCGGCCTCCCATCAGGATTTCCGGCTGTTTGCATCCCTTGTGGCTGCACTCGATAAGGGTGTTTATTTGAACGTCGGATCCGCGGTGATATTGCCGGAAATATTTTTAAAAGCCACGACATTAGCGAGAAATTTAGGACATACACTGGCAGACTTTACAACGATCAACATGGATTTTATCAAACACTATCGTCCTCTCACCAACGTAATCAATCGACCCACCGCCAAGGGTGGTCGCGGAATAAACCTGGTGGGTCATCACGAAATCCTATTGCCCCTGGTCGCGGCGGGTGTGATTGAAGAGATAGATTCGCCTTGATTTTGGGACCTTGATGATTATTTTTGGGATCTTAAGGCTAAATCGCAAAGGAGATAATCGAATGCCGATTTACGAATATCATTGTGAAAAATGCGGTGAGAATTTTGAATGCCTGATCATTGGAAGTGATACACCTGAGTGTTCCGGGTGTACCAGCAAAAAAGTGAAAAAACTCATGTCAGCCTGTGGTTTTGTCAGCAAGGGCGGAGGTGGCGAAACCGTATCATCGTCAGCCGGTTCATCCTGCAGCGGTTGTGCGACCACCAACTGCACCGGATGCAGTCACGGATGA
>JASFFJ010000138.1:0-13412 GCA_050124355.1 Desulfobacterales bacterium
CGCCTGCTTCCTCATCGGCAACCGCAAGAAAAATAAGGTCGCGACAGGGTGTAAGTCCTTGCCTTTTGACTTCCAGAAACGCCATCATTTCCATGATACCCAGACTTTTCATGTCCAGTGCGCCCCGACCATAAATAAAACCGTCTTTTACCTCGCCACCGAAGGGATGAACACTCCACTCATCGGCCTTGGCCGGAACGACATCGATATGGTTGAGCAAAATAATGGCGCCTTTTTCACCGGTTCCGGGGATGACAGCCTTTATCGACCCCCTTCCGGCTAACGCTTCATAGGATTTATATGCGATGCCCTCCTCCTCGAAAATGCGGCTAAAAAATGCAACCCCCCGGTTTTCATTTCCTGGTGGGTTGGTGGTATCAATTTGCAAATACTGCGACAACAATTCTACGGCATCATGGGACATGGCTGTTCCTTAACGTGATATAACCAAGAGTGGTGGTTCGGGCTTCTAAGTTCAAGGGATTAATGACGGTCTTGAGATACTCAAAAAAGACAATAAAGACAAGATAAATATGGCGGGCACAGTATGCTGTGTCCGCCATATCTTTTAAAATCAGTAAAAAAAAGATTGAAACTGCAAATCCAAAGTACCTGGGTCCACGCAGAAAAGGTTTAATTTTTTTGCGGCGTGTGATTTAAGCAAACCACCAGCGTTCTGCAGCCTTGGCGCCATCGGGATTGAAATTGCCGGCCACGTTGACGTATCGGCACTTCTTGCTGGCGGCAATCACCCAATCCTCAAACATGTGAACGATCGTGCCGCCCTCGTCTCGACAGATTTTCTGAGTTTCAGAATACATACGCAAATTTTCAATATTTTGCAAGGGCCCCGATTGGGGATGTCCTGAGGTTATATTGACACGAAACTACAGATGGCATAACCATGGACCTGGTTGAATAATTTACTGGTTGAGTGTTTGACGAGGTAGATGATAATCATAGTTTCAAAATGTTATCATCGTTGAAAAATGAAGTGTCCAAATATTTTGAAAATATGGGATAAATGTATACTTACAACCACTTAACGAATGAACGAATCAACCAATCAAAGATATGTGAACCAATTACATTGGGTTAACTTGACAAACGAAAAAGTGAAACGTATGAAATTGGGGTATTGAGGTTGCATGGGCACTAAAAAGATTTCATGAAACTAACAATGATCGTCAAAATTCACCTATCTAATTCTATCTCTTGAGATAAACTCGGAGGGTTAAATTGAAATTATAAATTTTAAACGCAAAGATTTGGGAATTGTAAAGCAGTTTATCGAGAAAAGGAAAAAAGGCCTAAAGGGGTCAGCCAAGCTGAATTTATCCTGGAGTAATTGGGGCTTTGGAATGGAATAGCTAAAGAGCTCTCTGCAAAGGCTTTCAAAGAATTACATAAAATTTGTTGAACTACATGGTAACCTTTATGGCCAAGATCTGGGATATAAGCCCGCTGAAACCATTCGGGCTTTGAATGAAAGTGGCATGGAAGTCAGTGGCATCTGTGGAATGGTTTACCCCTATTCAGAATTCGCTAGCAACAACCACTATGTACGCCAGGCCTGTATAGACTATTTTAGAAGACTTATTGATTTTGGTAAAGAAGTCGGTGCCAAGTACATATTGTTTACTTCCGGTGCGGTTGGAAGAACTGAAAAGTACTATGAAACCGAGTTTTACAGAGCTGCCGAAGGTATTAGAATTGTCAGCGAAGATTTTTATAAAGCAGGTATTCGATGTGCCATCGAACCGGTAAGACGCTATGAGGTAAGTTTTTGTTTTACCATAGCAGAGGCCAAAAGTTTAATAAATGAAGTAAACCATCCAGGTTGCCGGCATATCGCCGGAGACACGTATCACCAATTGCACGAAGAACCGCATATCGGAGAAGCTTTGATAAGCTGCGGCGAGATGCTGACCAACCTTCATCTTGCCGATACGAATAGGCGCGGTCTGGGGACCGGCTCACTAGATCTGGATATGGTTATCATGGCGTTGTATGTCATCGGGTACAATAACCAAAATTATTTTTGCACCCTCGAACCGTTGGCTGGCGGCGCCAATCCGTATAACATGTTGTATGGTCAGCCTGATATTAACGCCGTCGATGCGCTGGTTAGCGGAACTGCAGCGTATTTTTTTGAACGAGAAATTGAAGTGCTGAATGCCAGTGATGAAGAGCTATGAAAGATGTATGGCGGCTAATATTTGTAGTGAAAATGAGTGTATCGTCAAGATGCAACAGAGTTTATCAAAAATAAATGGAACGATTGCCCAGAAAAAGGTAATATCGACGACCTTTATTTTGGTTATAGAAGCGAAATAAAAAATTAAATTCAGAACGATTTGCCCAAATTCTGTCATATTGACTCAATTTCTGACATTTCTGTTGCATCCGATTTTACGACACATCTTTAGTTCTGAATTTATCCGATATGAGGTTTGCAGAAAAAACTTGACAATAGGAAGGTATTCAATGGGTGAAATATGGACAATGGGCGAAATGCTCGTTGAGATAATGAGACCGAAAGCGGGGATGGCGCTTTTCGCGCCCGGGGAGTTTGTCGGCCCTTTTCCTAGCGGGGCACCGGCGATATTTGTCGATACGGTGGCCAGACTCAATCACAGTGCCGGCATTTTCGGCGGGGTGGGCAGGGATGACTTTGGCAAAAATATTTTAGATCGCCTTAAAAAAGACGGCGTCAACACGGACTATGTTTTCGAATCAGAGAATGAGTCCACCGCCGTTGCGTTTGTCACCTATTTTGAGGACGGTTCGAGAAAATTTATTTATCACATCGGAAATACCCCGGCCGTGAAAGTCAAAGAATTTGATATAAAGGATATCGAATCTCCAAAGTTTTTTCACATCATGGGATGTTCGCTGATGATCAGCGAGGCGTTTAAGGAGCGTATCATTAAAACGGCGCTTTTGTTCGTTCAAAACGGCGCCAAAATTTCATTTGATCCAAACATACGCGCCGAGCTTCTTGGCGGCAGGACGGTAAATGAATTGTTAGGGGACGTCATGAATAACTGTTCTGTCATAATGCCGGGTATAGAAGAACTCAGGATGATTTCCGGGATGGACGAAATCGACGCTGGAATAATTAAGCTATTTGAATATGAGAACATGGAATTCGTGGCATTAAAGAAAGGCAGTCAGGGATGCTCTGTTTACAGTAGATCACAAAAAATTGACTGCCCGGCACATATTGTTGACGCAGTCGATCCGACCGGCGCTGGCGATTGTTTTGACGCTGCATTTTTATGCGGCCTGCTTGACGATAAAAGCCTGGAGGACTGTGCGAGGATGGCATCTGCCGCCGGCGCATTAAACACGCTCAAACTAGGACCGATGGAAGGAGATATAAGTATGGATAATCTAAATAAGCTGACGGGTCTTTAGCAAAAATGGCGACAACGGCAATTGAAACTTTCGAGCACTTTGGATGGGCCAATAGAGCGCTCAATCGCTCCGGCAAATCCGGTAGCTTAATGATTTTTTTCATCCTAGAATCGATAATTTGATGATTTCTCTGCTCTGCTTCCAATTTTTCTACTACTAGGCGACTATCGATTTTCTCAAAACGCTCTTCCAAAGTCCGGCAACCATCGAGTATTATTTCCAGATACTGCGGGTTGTTTAATGTTATGACAATGTCATTTTAACAACTCAGCCAAACAATATGGCCTCGATTAAAATCATTGATTATTATGGATACGACTTATGAAGTTTCGTTATAGAAAGGCTTTGCCAACAGATGCCGCTGAATGCATCGTTTTAAGAGGAAATACTCGCGAGAATGCTTTTTCAGTTGCGCAGTTAGAAGCAATTGGTGTTACTAACGAATCGTGGCAATCTGGAATTGAAAGAGATGAAGTCCCGGGATATGTGTGTTTAGGCTGCTCGTCTGATCCTAATTCAAGATCATACGGTTTTTATAGACATTTAGGTTGGACTTCTATCGGTTCGAATCATAGAAGATTGTCTCAATGGTCGGCGTACCGTCTGGGATGATCCATTCAAACCTGGACGAAACGGCTTAATCGGAATCAAACAACGTATCAAGGTCAATTCACCGTTTTCGCTGGTCATCCTGTTTCTTGGAACGAATGATTTTCAGTCAATTGGCGGCCATCAGCCTTGCAGAGCTGATTAGTGTCTGTCATAACAGCGGCAAACCACAGAACCAGTAGAGCAGACGGCGTCAGGATAGTAATTTTACGTGATGGCCGTACAAGCTAAGCACTCCATGATCCAATAATTTTTTTGCATCTGCCGGAAAGTGTCCCGACAATTAACGATACAGAAAATCTTATACAGTTTTTATTTGACTATCCCGAGCCAAACCTGCTATCTTCTTATCACCCCTTTATGGGCACGGGCATCAACCCCGCCCTTACATAGCAATCCAGCTTATTTGGCAGTCGATTACCAATCCGTCAGATATTCGCAAATAAATGTCCGGATCAAGGAAAGGAGGAGTAATTATGTCAGAACCCGAACAACTCAAGTGCTTACTGACACAGGGAAAAATTACTCGCCGTGACTTTTTAACCCGCTTATCTGCATTAGGAATCACGGCCACACTATCTCCGGCGTTCTTAACTACGCCGGTCAATGCAGCTACCCCCCAAAAAGGCGGACGGCTGAGGCTCGGCGTTGCCGGTGGTTCCACAACCGACTCGCTGGATCCGGGAAAAATCACAGATGCCATGGCCCAAAGTATCAATTGGCAGGTCAGAAATTGCCTGATCGAAGTCGACCATAAGGGCCATCCCCTACCCGAGCTGGCCGAAAGCTGGGAACCCATAGCCGGTGCCGCTGAATGGATTTTCAAATTGCGCCAGGACGTGGAATTTCATAACGGCAAAGCCCTGGAGGCCGAGGATGTAATTTTTTCCATCAACCATCACCGTGGCAAAGATTCAATGTCGGCGGCCAAGGGTATTGTTGACCCCATTCAAGACATTAAGGCCGATGGCAAGCACACCGTCGTGTTCACATTGAAAGAGGGGAATGCCGACTTCCCCCTTATTCTGAGTGATTACCATCTGACCATCGTTCCGGCCGGTACGAGCGGTGCCGATTGGGAGAAAGGTGCCGGCACTGGCGGCTACGTATTGGTCAGCCATGAACCTGGCTACAATGCCTTGACCAAACGCAATCCGAATTATTGGAAGCAAGGCCGCGCCCACTTTGATGAGGTCGAGACGATCGGAATTGCGGATGTCACGGCCAGAGCCACTGCATTGAACACGGGACAAATCGACGCCATGAATCGATTTGAGCTGAAAACCATTCATTTGTTGAAAAGAGTCACTGGTCTGCAGATTATAAATGTAACCGGAAATAGGCATTTCTCAATTCCCATGTTGACCGACAGGAAACCGTTTAACGACAACGATGTCCGGCTGGCACTGAAGTACGCTATCGATCGTAAGCAGGTGCTGCAACAGATTTTGCGCGGTTACGGCAGCATCGGTAACGATCACCCCATCGGACCAAACCAGAAATATTATGCATCCGAATTGCCGCAGAGAAAATACGATCCGGACAAAGCCAGGTTCCATATGAAAAAGGCCGGCATGTTGGATTACATTTTTCAGCTGCACGGGGCCGATGCCGCCTTCGGCGGTGCTGTGGACGCCGCGGTGCTTTTCAAAGAACATGCCGCCAAAGCCGGTATCAAAATAGAGGTCGTGAGGGAACCCAACGACGGCTACTGGGAGAACATCTGGATGAAAAAGCCCTGGGTCATGTGCTACTGGAGCGGCCGGGCAACCGCGGATTGGATGTTTTCCACCGCCTACGCGCAGGATTCACCCTGGAACGACAGCTTCTGGAAAAACGAGCGGTTCAATAGGCTGCTCAGAGAGGCACGGGCGGAACTTGACGATGATAAACGCAGTGAATTGTATGCGGAGTGTCAAAAAATTGTGCGCGACGAAGGTGGTGTCGTTATTCCGGTCTTTGCAAACTGGATTGAGGCCGCAACCAGCAAGCTGAACATCGGAAAACCGGCCGGGAATTGGGAGATGGACGGCCAACGGGCCGCGGAGCGGTGGTGGTTTAAATCGTAATTACGATTGCACAAAGTCTGCGGATTTGAGACCTTTACGTTTTCGCTCCTCCAGGACACCGTCGAGCCAATCCGGATCCATTTCGGGGACGGAAGAAAGGAGAAGGTCCGTGTAATCATGGTGGGGTGGCGCAAGAACATCTTTTTTCACACCTTGTTCGACAATTCGACCCTTCAGCATGACGACAATCTCATCGGAAATGGCTTTGACCGTTGCCAAATCGTGGGTAATGAAAAGATAGGATACCCTCAGTTCATTTTGCAGATCCTGTAACAGTTTCAATATGCCTTCGGCGACCAATTGATCAAGGGCCGAGGTGACTTCATCGCAGATAATCATCTCGGGTTTGGCCGCCAGGGCCCGAGCGATGCAAACTCTCTGCTTTTCACCGCCTGAAAGCTCCCCAGGATAGCGATCTTTATATTTCATTGGCTTTAATTCGATCATTTCCAGCAGTTCCTTGATCCTGTCTTCCTTTTCCCTACCTTTCATGCCAAAGTAGAATGCGAGGGGACGTCCGATGACATCTCTAACCCTCTGTCTGGGATTGAGGGCAGTGTCCGGCATTTGATAAATCATTTGCATGATACGGAGCGTTTCCGGTTTGCGGGATTTTAAAGCCGGCGGCAGCTCCTGCCCGCCATAGAGGACTTTACCTTCAAGGGGCGGCAGCAGACCGGTGATGACTCGAGCCAGTGTGCTTTTGCCGCTGCCGGATTCGCCGACTAGGGCGACAGTTCGGGCGCGTCTGACTTTAAGATCGATGTCCTCAAGCACCTTTTCACTCTCTTTGCCGGTATAACTGGCCGACACATTTTGAACTTCTAAGACGATATCATGCTCCGTTTCAGACAGATCCTTGTCCTCTCTGAGCGTGCGCACGGAGAGCAGCGCTCGGGTATACTCCTCTTTGGGATTGGCCATCAGTTCCCTGGCATCATTTTCTTCGATCAGATCACCGTATCTGAGCACCATAATGCGGTCGGCCAGCTGAGCCACTACGGCAAGATCGTGAGTGATGTAGATAGCTGCGGTGTTAAATTCCCTGGTTATTTTTTTGATGGCGGCCAGAACTTCGATCTGGGTGGTCACATCCAGAGCCGTGGTGGGTTCATCGAAGATAATAAGATCCGGTGTGCAGGCCATCGCCATGGCCACCATGGCGCGCTGGAGTTGTCCGCCGGAGACCTGATGGGGGTAGCGGTAACCAATCCCTTCAGGATCCGGCAGGAGCAGACGCCGATAAATGTCTACGGCCTTTTCTTCTGCTTTCTGAAAATTCATCAGACCATGCCGAATCGGCGCTTCCGCATACTGCATTATAAGCTTATGCGCCGGATTGAATGAGGCTGCGGCGCTTTGGGCAACGTAAGAAATCCGCACGCCCCTGATTTTTCTCAATTCCTCTTCCGGCGCGCCGAACAATTCCATACCGTCAAAGAGAATCGAACCGGAGGATATGCGACAGCCTCCCCGGGTGTAGCACATGGAAGCAAGCCCAAAGGTCGATTTTCCCGCTCCGGATTCCCCGATCAGACCGAGAACCTGGCCTTTATCCAAAGTGAGATCAAGGCCTTTTATGATCGGCATCCATTTTTCTTCCTCGGAACTGAAGCCTTCTATCTCTATTTTTCTCATTTCAAGTAGACGGGTCATTGGTAACCTACCTTAATTTTAAACTGGATATTGTTTGTCCTTTTTCAGTCCTTCAGTCCGCTTGCGAGATGCAGAAACCAGTCAACCACTAAATTTACGCCGACCGTCAGGAATGCGATGGCCCCTGCCGGCCATAGCGGCGTCAGGATACCGAAGGTGATCGCCCCTGCATTCTCTCTCACCATGCCTCCCCAATCAGCGGTCGGCGGCTGGATGCCAAGTCCTAAAAAGCTTAGCGCAGCGATGAACAAAAATACGAAACAGAAACGCAGGCCGAATTCCGCAACCAGCGGCGGCATCGCATTCGGCAGGATTTCCTTGCGCATGATCCACCATATTTTTTCACCGCGAAGCCTGGCCGCCTCAACGAACTCCATCACCGCAATATCCATGGCCACGGCTCGCGACAGGCGATAAACCCGTGTCGAGTCCAGCACCGCAATCACCAATATTAAAGCACTTATGGATGTACCGACCACAGACAGCGCTATGAGTGCAAAAATAAGGGTCGGAAAAGCCATCAGAATATCGATAATACGGCTTAAGGTCAACTCGGTCCAGCCCCCGAGTGTTGCCGCAAAAAATCCTAAAAGAGAGCCGATAATAAACGACAGCAGTGTAGTGATAAATGCGATCGCGATGGTATTGCGGGCGCCGTAAACCAGCCGCGTGAAGAGGTCTCTGCCCAAATGATCGGTTCCAATATAATTTTCGCTGCTCGAAGGCATCCAGACGTCACCGACAATTTCCGTTTCCCCGTATGGGGCGATATACGGTGTGAACACGGCGGCGATGACATTTATCAGGATCATTGCCATGCCGACGCGAGCGCTTAGCGGCGATTGTCTGAGTAATTTTATAAAACCCATCTGAAATATTCTCCTTATTTCGATCTTGGATGCAACAGTCTGGGGTTGCTGAGAATTGATAATATATCGGCCAATAGGTTAAGCGAGACATAAACGGCGGCAAAAATTAGGCCGCTGGCTTGAACAACGGGAATGTCGCGTTTTGAAACGGAATCCACCAAGAGCTGTCCCAAGCCCGGATAGACAAATACCACTTCAACGATCACAACCCCGACCACCAGATAGGCCAGATTGAGCGCGACCACATTAATAACCGGCGACAGGGCGTTCGGAAAGGCGTGCAGAACAATGATCCGCATACGCTTTAAGCCTTTTAAATGAGCCATCTCGATATACGAGCTGGCCAAAACATTGATGATTGCCGCACGCGTCTGGCGCATCATGTGAGCAGTTACGATAAATGTCAGCGTCAGGCTTGGAAGAATAATGGCATGAATTTTTTGCCAGAACGACATCTGGTCGTTTATATTGGAAATACTAGGAAAGACAACTAACTTCACCGAGAGCAAGGCGATCAGAATGTAGGCGACGAAAAATTCCGGGAAGGAGATTGCGCTGAGCGTGCTGGTGGAAATGGCCTTGTCAAACCAGGTTTCACGATAAAGCGCTGCTAGAAGCCCGAGTAAAATTGCCAGCGGCACCGATATCACGGCTGACGTGGACGCCAAAAATATCGTGTTGGCAAACCGCCAGCCAATCAGTTCGGAGATCGGACGCTTGTTGGCCAGAGATGTCCCGAGGTCTCCCTTCATAAAATCGCCCAGCCAGGCAAAATAACGTACATGGGGCGGTAAATCCAGTTTAAGCTCCTTGCGAAAGGCCGCCACAGTTTCAGGTGTGGCCTCCTGCCCCAGAATAGCTGTGGCCACATCACCCGGCAGCGCCTCAACTCCCAGGAAAATAAGGACGGAAATGACGATTATTGTCAGGATTCCCAATCCAAGGCGTTTTGCTACCATTGATATTATATCTTTCATTTTTTCCCCTATTCTCTGGCAGTTGCAAGACAGGTTCTGGCTTGTATCTTCACCTGCTTTGCCCGATGGGAAAGCAGGTCAAGAGGCTTAATTCCGACATAATTGGTAGTCGATTTTACGGATAAGTCATGGTTTAAGCAAACCACCAGCGTTCTGCCAGTCTAAAGCCGTCAAATTCCCAATTTGCAGCCGGGTTTTCAAACCCCATCTTTTTGCTGGCAGCTGACAGCTGCATAGCAAAAGCTGGAACGGGAGTGGCGCCTTCATCACTGACAATTTGCTGGCATTCCACGTACATCTCACGTCGTTTATTCTGATCGAGCTCCGCCCGGGCGGATTTGATGAGCTGGTTGAACTTGGGGTGCTTCCAGTGGGTGTCGTTCCAATTGGCATCTTCCGTATAAGCGGTGGAAAACATCCAATCCGCGGTTGCCCGGCCGCTCCAGTAACACTGGACCCATTCTTTCTTGATCCAGACACTATCCCAGTACCCGTCATCCGGCTCGCGTACAACCTGGATCTTGATACCGGCTTTTTTTGCCGATTCCTGGATCAGTTCGGAAGCGGAGACGGCGCCCGGAAAGGCGGTCTCGGCGGCATGCAGCTTGAACGTGTGATCCAGCATCCCGGCCTTTTTCAGGTGGAATTTGGCTTTTTCAGGATCGTACTTTCGCTGGGGCAGATCGGCGGCGTAAAAGGGGTTGATCCGTGGAATGGGGTGATCGTTGCCCGGGTAGCCGTAACCGCGCAATATCAGCTTGACCATCTGCTCACGGTCAATGAGGTATTTGAGCCCCAGCCTGACATCGTTATTGTCATAGGGCTTGATGGTCGTCAGCATGGGGATGGTGTAATGCCTAGCCCCCTCCAGCTTAAGCGCCTGAACGCCGGGCATCTTTTCCAGCAGAGCAAAGGTTTTGGGATCACAGCGATTCATCACATGGATCTGACCAGTCTGCAAGGAATTGGTTCTGGCACTAAGGTCCTCAATACCTAATATCTCAACCTCGTCAAAATAAGGGCGGCCTGATTTGAAGTAGTTGGGATTGCGCTTGCCGAAGAACCTGACACCGGGTTCCCAGGCTTGCAGAACGAAGGGACCGGTGCCCACGCCTTTGTCATACTCTTTTCCTTTGGTGCCCTTGGGTACCATCGATATATGATAATCACTGGCAATGTAAGGAAAGTCCGCATTGCCTTCTTTTAGGGTGAAAACCACCGTGTTCTTGCCGTCAGCCTTGATGTCGGTGATCGGTTCGGCGATGCCTTTGGCAGCCGATTTGGTGTCCGGTCCGCGGTGCTCGTTGAAGGAATAAATGACATCAGCGGCCTCTAAGGTTTTACCGTTATGAAATTCTACATCTTTGCGCAGCTTGAAGGTCCATGTCACCGCATCCTTTGAAGCGTCCCAACTTTCGGCCAATTCGGGAATAGCCTCTCCTTTGTAATTGACTTCAACGAGCTGGCTTCGGATACATTGATTGACCGTCTGGGGCATGGTATGTGACAGGGTCCCGGGGTCCATGGAGTCTGTCGTCGAACCGCCGGCAGAGCCGAGTATTACCCGACCGCCCTTCTTGGGCGTCGCAGCCTCAGCCTTTCCACTCAACAACGCCGGAGATACGGCGGCCATGAGGCCCATGGCAGAAACCTGGGCAATAAACGCACGGCGCGTAATTTTGCCTTCTGTCATTAACTTTTCCAGTTCTTTTAATTTTGACATAGCCCTCAACCTCCTTCAAAATATTTTCTTTCGGATAGTTACTTATGACATATATGGCCGCCAAAATGCAAGGAAAAAGTGAAATTAAATCAGCTTATGGATACCATTCATTTTTTTTTAGTTTGTTTAAATATAAGAGTTCGACTTTGGCAAAGCGGAAGATGCTAGCAACACCAACAATCCCTTGTTGGATTGTGAATTCTGAATGGAAATTACAAGAGGTTGGGGCCAAAATTTTGCATTACAATTCGGCGATGAGTTTACGAATCGCTCTTACAAAACTTTGGTCCGAACCGCAACAACCCCCGATAAAATCGGCACCGGCTTCAATCAGGTCCGGCACAAATTTCATGAATTCATCGGCGGTGGTGTAAAATATCGTTTTTTCATCAATAATTTCAGGTAATCCGGCATTGGGTTTGATCCAGATCGGCAGATCGGTGACCTTTCGCATACGTTTGCAAATCGGTATATAGCCTTCGATTCCCTGTCCGCAGTTGGCCCCAACGCCATCCACTCCGATTTTGGCAAACTCGTCTACTGCCGATTCGGGGGTCACCCCCATCAGGGTGGTGTCTTGGTCGACACCGGAATCAAACACCATGCTGGCAATCACCGGCAGTCCGGTTCGTTTTGCTGCCCTGGCAGCAATACCGGCTTCGGTGATGTCGATCATCGTCTCAACAATAATTCCGTCGGCCCCTGCTCGTGCCTGGGCATCGGCCTGTTCTTCAAACGCGTTTTGCAGTTCTTCTTCAGTAATCTCCTTGGTCAACAGCATCTTACCCGTGGGACCAATGGACGCAAATACAGCGGCCCGATTCCCGGCGGCTTTTTTTGAAATTTCGACACCGGCCGTATTGATGGCGACGGCTTTATCCCCCAGATTGAATCGTCCCAAAGATAAGCGGCTGCCGCCGAATGTGTTCGTTAGAACGATCTGACTTCCGGCCTCGACATATTGCCGCGCAACTTCTTCGACCCCTTCCGGGTGGCTAAGATTCCACGAATCCGGACACTCACCGCGTTTCAATCCGCGATGTTGAAGCTGGGTGCCCCAGGAACCGTCGGTGACGACCGGACCATTCTTTAACAGTTTTTCGATGAGAGGATGCATAGCGGTTCTCCTTTTATTTTTAGAGTTAGAATCACTGAGAATGCTCACCCATCACCAAGTCCTATGTGAATAAATTTTTTATTGTTTTTTTTTAACGATGGACTCAGCTTTAAGCTAAAATCAGAGCAAATTCAAGTTTACCAATGCAAAATAGTTCGAAGATGAACGTAAAAAAATAACCCTTAACCAATAACCCAGAACCTTGAACCTGTGACAGCCTACATAACCCTTATAGATTAAAAATTCAATAAGTCGGTAGCCCGGTAAAGGGTGATCGCTTTTGGAATTGGCCGGGGGTTGCAACTATATCTGGAAAACAATATTTCTATCGGAATCTTCCATAACGACTGCGTGACCCCATATTTGGGCAGGTCTTTTTCTGCTTGATAAATTACGATTTATTCCTTAGATTATCATACATGGGCCATGTGTTTGATTTTAGTGAAGCCGTTAATTACGAGCAGTGGCTGGATAAGCCGCAGAATAAACTCGCTTTTGAGCTGGAAACCCAATTGATGCGGGATTTGCTCCAGCCCATGCGGGGGGAATCCGTGTTGGATATCGGTTGCGGTGCAGGGGCGTGTCTGGCAGCCTTTCTCGAAATGGGGTTGCGGGTCACCGGTTTGGATCCGTCGACCTATATGCTGGATATGGCTTTGGAAAAAATTGGTCACCGTGCGGACCTCTACCGGGGTTTCGCTGAAGACCTTCCTTTTGACGACAATTCATTTAATTACGCCTGTCTGTTTACCACTCTTGAATTTGTTGATAACCCTAAAAAAGCCCTGGAAGAAGCTTTCCGCGTCACCAAAGACCGCGTCTTCATCGGGGTATTCAACCGGTATGCCCTCAAAGGAATCGAACGGCGAGTGAAGGGTATTTTCTCACCGACCATTTTTAATCGGGCCCGTTTTTTCAGCGTCTGGGAACTGAAACAAATGATTCGACGTATCATGGGCCAGGTGCCGGTAT
>JASFFJ010000139.1:0-13345 GCA_050124355.1 Desulfobacterales bacterium
GGGGTATAACAGGTGTCTGTTGATTCGAAAATGTTTGGAGAGTATAAACCGGCGGACTAAAAAAAGACACCTGAGTATATTCCAGATGCCTTAAAAATTGGTGCCGAAGGCCGGACTTGAACCGGCACGGGCGTGGCCCACTACCCCCTCAAGATAGCGTGTCTACCAAGTTCCACCACTTCGGCACGTTTTTAAACAGAAAAGATAAACCGGCAACTTCCTAGTCTGCCGGTTTGGACGGCGGTGCATCTCCGCTTCCGGTTGCTGAGGGTACATCGCTACTTTCGGTCGTCGTCGGTGGCGTTGTTGCGGGTGCCGCCTGATTCTCAACGGGAGCCGGTGTGTCGGTCACGATCGATCCTCCGGTGCGATGACTGGACAGGTACGCAAGTCCCAGGGACGTGACCATGAAAATAATGGCGGCCGCGGTTGTGGCTTTGCTGAGAAATGTCGATGCACCGGTGCTGCCGAACAGGGTCTGGCTGGACCCGCCACCGAAGGCTGCTCCCATGTCTGCTCCTTTTCCTGTTTGGAGCAAGACGATCATGATCAGAGCGATACAAACGATAATGTGAATGATGATAAGTAAAATCGACATAATGTTCAAAATTTCCTTTTAGGACACGGATGAACACGGACCTCACGGATTATGAATAGGCAGGTAAAAATTTTTTAATAGTTTCCTATTCCAATCTCCCTATTGTAATTTCTTTTCTGTTTTTATCTGTAGAATCTGTGTCCTAATATGTTTTATAATTACGACGAAAAACTTATTTAAACTTAACGATGCGACTAAAAGATTCTGCATCGAGGCTGGCGCCGCCTACCAGCGCACCGTCAATATCCGGCATTTGCATGAGCTCAGTGACGTTTTCGGGTTTGACGCTGCCCCCATACAGGATTCTAACGGCACTGGATAAAGTGTCCCCGAAATCCGTCTCAACCAATGTACGGATATATTGATGGGCCTCCTGGGCCTGTTCCTTGGTGGCTGTTTTTCCGGTGCCGATGGCCCAAACCGGTTCGTAGGCAATTACAAGGCGACTCAAATTACCTGCAGAGTGTCCTTCTAACCCCTTTCTGATCTGTTTGTCAAGCACAGAAAATGTTTGATCGGCGTCACGCTCTGCTTCCGTTTCACCCACGCAAAAAACCGGAATCAAATTGGCTTCGATGGCTGCCTTGATTCTTTTGTTAACGGTTGCATCTGTTTCACCAAAAAACTGACGTCGCTCAGAATGGCCGATAATGACATATTGACATCCGGCAGATACCAGCATTGCTGCAGATATTTCCCCGGTGAAAGCGCCTTCTTTTTCCCAATGCAAATTCTGGCCGCCCAGTCCCACCCGGCTATTTTTTAAAACTGTTGATACCGATTCAAGGGCAGTGAACACCGGTGCGATCATGATATCCACATCCGTGGTGTCCGCCACCAGCTTGACCAGCGCTTTTGCTGTTTCAACAGCTTCTGGAGATATTTTATGCATCTTCCAGTTTCCGGCAATAAGCGGTGTACGGTTGTCCATTTTTCGATCTCCTCTATAATTCCGCTCCGACCATCGCCGCCAGATCCACCATCCGATGGGAATACCCGGCTTCATTGTCATACCAGGAAAGTACTTTTACCATGTTGTTGACCACGTAGGTCGTGGGCGCATCCACAATAGAGGACAAGGATGATCCGTTAAAATCAGTTGAGACCAACGGGGCATCACTATATCCAAGAATACCGGACAAGGATCCTTCGGAGGCCTGTTTTAGCGCCTTGTTTACTTCCGAAACAGTCACCTCTGATTTATCAACAGTTGCAACCAGGTCTACAATGGATACATTGGGTGTCGGGACGCGGATGGCAAGACCGTTGAGCTTGCCTGAGAGTTCAGGAAGCACCAAGGCGACGGCTTTGGCGGCACCCGTGGTGGTGGGTATCATCGAAAGTGCTGCGGCGCGGGCCCGGCGCAAGTCTTTGTGGGGAAAGTCTAATAAACGTTGGTCCCCGGTATAAGAGTGAATGGTGGTCATCAAACCGTGCTGAAGACCGAAATTCTCAAGCAGCACCTTGGCAACCGGCGCCAGACAGTTGGTCGTACACGAGGCATTGGAGATGATATGATGCTGCCTCGGATCATACTGGTTTGTGTTGACCCCCATGACAATGGTGATGTCCGGATCACCGGCCGGTGCGGAGATGATAACTTTGCGGGCACCGGCTGCCAGATGTTTGGCGGCACCTTCTCGATCCCGAAAAATTCCGGTACTTTCGGCCACGATATCTACCCCAAGGTCACCCCAACCGATTTTTTCGGGATCTCTCACCGATCGGATTGGGATCGATTGGCCGTCGATTTCAATGCTGTCCTCCTTGGCTGTGATATCCTTATCCAGCTGGCCGTGAACAGAGTCATATTTCAATAAATAGGCCATTGTGGCCGAATCGGTCAGATCATTGATCGCCGCAACCTCCACATCGGGATGATTTAGAGCCGCACGCAAGACCATCCGTCCGATTCTACCAAAACCATTGATTCCTATCTTAATACTCATTTTTCCTCCTTCGTATTTTGGTGACATTTCTGCCACTAGGGTTCTAAGTCACAAAGATTTTTATTAAGTTTAGGTTCCTATCTTTCTCTATCGAGTGAAATTTAATTAGATCCGAATGAATACACGTTTTTCTTGATACGCCCTTTGTTTGTGCCTTTGGGCATATTCATCTCAATATCTTTCATCATCACCACTGCATCTTCTTTTGAATCAGGATAATAATTAGATCGATGTCCGATTACTCTGAAACCGAGCTTTTCATATAGTTTGATCGCAGTAATGTTTGATAGCCGAACTTCAAGATAAACTGATTTCGCCCCCTGTTGGGCACCCATGGTAAAACAGTGGTTGAGAAACCAGTTTGCAATCCCGCGTCCGCGCCGGGCCGGCGCTACGGCGATTTTTAAAAGATGCAATTCTTCCAAAACTCGGCGCAAGAACGCATACGCCACGATCTGCGCTCCTTTGTCCGTCTGTGCTGATTTGACCACGTAACTTAAACCACTTGGGCAGGACAGCTCGCCTTCGAAAGAACGTCGGCGCCAAGGATATTGGAAGGAGAGCTGCTCGATTGCAAGGATCGGATCAAGATCTACGCTCTTGTTTATGGTCACGATTTGGCACCCATCCATAGTTAACTCCGCTTGTTGCCCTTCAAGATTCCGCTGGCCAGGGAGATGCTCTTTTTGCCAAAAGATTCGAGGTCTGACGCAAGTTGATCGAGTTTCATTTTTTTTCTCAGATTGGCAGCCTGGATCAAAACCGGAAGGTTAACACCGGATAATACTTCAATCCGACCTTCTTCAAGAAATGAATAGCTCAGGTTGGAAGGGGTACCCCCGAACATATCCGTCAGAATGAGGACGCCCTCCTGTCCTTCAACCTTTTTTATTCCTCGAGAGATTTTGTTGCGAAGTTTTTCGGCGTTTTCACTAAGATCAATGGAAATTGATTCGAGTGATTCGGGTCGCTCGCCGATGATAAATTCTGCCGCTTCTATTATCGCCTCTCCAAGTTGGCAATGTGTTACAATTACAATACCGATCATAAATCACCATGTATTAACTAATTTCTCTCATTCAGTTTGTTACAGGATTGTCGGGATATCTATGATTTATACAGGCTGGATTCGGTCTCGGTGATTCAGCTCCACTGTTTTTCCCAGGGCACGAATATGTTCGTAAATCGTCCTGGCAATGGTGACGGATCGATGGCGACCGCCGGTGCATCCGAGTGCGATGGTTAAATAGGCCTTTCCCTCTTTTTCGTACAGTGGGATTAAATAGTCAAGAAGATCCTGATATTTCTTCAGAAAATTTCGAGTCTCATCATGGTTCAGGACAAAATCCCTGATCGCTTGTGTTTCTCCATCAAGCTCTTTTAATTCCGGAATAAAATACGGATTTGCCAAAAACCTCACATCCATGATTAAATCGGCATCATTGGGGGTACCATACTTGTAGCCGAAGGAGAGAACATTAATTCGCATCGGGACAAGTTCCCTGCTTCTTTGGGCGATATCGAATATTTTTGCCTTGAGCTCATGAACATTGAATTTGGATGTGTTGATGATCCAATCTGACGCCGATCTTAAGTCATCCAGTTGTTTTTTTTCGGTCCGAATGCCGTCCAGCAAGCTCTTCTCCGGTGACAGCGGATGCTGCCTGCGAGTTGTGCTGTAACGCTGGAGCAGAATCTCTTCTTCGGCTTCCAGGAAGATGACTTCGAATTGATATCCTTTCTGTTTAAGTTCATCGAAGACGGCACTGTATTTGGCGAGAAAGCCTCTCTCACGCAAATCCATTACCAGACCGATTCCAGTGATTTCGGAATCGGGTTCCATCGGCATTTCTAGAAATTTCGGCAGAAGATCCACCGGCATGTTGTCGATGCAGAAAAAACCGGTATCCTCCAGGGCCGCCAGAGCCGTGCTCTTTCCGGAACCTGAGAGTCCTGTGAGTATGAGTATGGTGATGTTTTTCATCTTATCTTTTAGACTTTCAGATAATGTTTTTGGCAAGGTTAGAAGGAGCCCCTCTGAGTAAGGCCTACTAATAGTAAGCTGTTGAAGGGGGGCGACTGATTACGCCGTCCAAAATCTTTATCTGGAAGTCTGAGCAGCTAAAATTCTTCATCCTCCTCTTTAATGATCCCCAATATTTCGTCGTCGTTAGCAGCTTCCAACAGCCTACTTTTAAACGGTTCGTTTTTAAGGATACGTGAAATTCGGGCCAGCAGCTTCAGGTGAAGACCGGTGTTGTTTTCCGGTGAGATCAGGAGGAAAAATATGTGGGTCGGTTGACCATCCAGGGACTCGAAATCGACCCCCTTGCGACTTAGGCCAAAGCCGAGAACAAGTGATTCGAGATGTTTCATCTTACCATGGGGGATTCCAATGCCACCGCCAATGCCGGTGCTTCCCAGCCGTTCTCTTTCCATGAGCACTTTGGTCAGATCCTTCTGGCTGACACCGGCTATCTCCGCCACCGGAACCACAAGCTCTTCTAAGATTCCTTGTTTGTTGCGGGCTTTTAAATCAGGTAGAATTGATTTTCGATCTAAGACGTCGCAAATTTTCATATTGTCAATGCAATACCACGGTTCAGATTTAAAATACAAATTAATAAAGCGCTAAGGATAATCACGAACTGGGCTGAATCAAGCCATAATGTCCATCTTTGCGTCGATACAACACATTTATCTGATCGGATCTGGCGTTGGTGAATACCAGAAAATTGTCCTCAATCAAATCCATCTGTAATACGGCTTCTTCAACATCCATGGGTTTGTATTCTATGTTTCTGATTTTTACCTGTCTCTCACCTTCATCTTCGGGCAGCAGTTCCACTTCTTCGACGATCGACCGGCTACGGCTTTTGGATGCGGATCTGCGTTCTCTTATTTTTTCTTTGCTTTTCTTGATCTGCTTTTCAAGCTTGTCCAGCGCCATGTCAATGGCCGAGTACATATCAACGGTTTCTTCTTTGCCATTTATCTTAAGCTTATCGCCGGCGATGTTGATTTCGGCGATGTGTCGAAATTTTTCGACAGCCAGGACGACATTGGCTTCAGCCGGATTGTCAAGAAATCTGTCGAATCGATCCAGTTTGTCGCTTACATATGCTTTCAGATGTTCAGAGGGATCAAGATTTTTGAAGGTAACGGATGTTTGCATATTCCAAGCTCTCCCTAAATTTGTTTGCGTTTATTGGATGGCAATACTTTCAACATCTCGCGATATTTGGCAACGGTCCTGCGTGCGATGCTAATCTGGTCTTTTTTTAAGATCTGAGCAATCTTGTCGTCACTGTATGGTTTTTTCGGGTTTTCAGCTGCAATGATTTGTCTTATTTTCTCCTGAACGCTGGCAGAAGCAATCGAGCCGCCTTGGGACCGTCTAATAGAGCTATTGAAAAAATATTTCAATTCAAAGATACCTTGGGGGGTAAAGGCGTATTTGTTGGTCGTCACCCGGCTGATGGTGGATTCGTGCATTTGAATATCCTGGGCCACGTCTCTGAGCACCATGGGTTTTAGATAAGCAATGCCCTTGTCGAAAAATTCCCTTTGAAATCCCAAAATGCTCTCCATTACCTTATAGATGGTTTTCTGGCGTTGATGAATACTTTTGATGAGCCAGGCGGCGGATCTCATTTTCTCCTGGATGTAATCCTCAGCCTCGCCGGAGATATTCTTGCCGCGGGAGATGGAGCTTTTGTAAAATGAATTGACACGCAATTTCGGCATACCGTCGTCATTGAGCATGATGACAAATTCATCTTCAAGTTTATAGACATATATATCCGGATTGATGTACTGGGGCGTTTCATCATTGAATTGCCGGCCGGGTTTGGGTTCCAGACTTTTGATGACATTTATCGCTGAAACAACCTCATCCATACTCTTTTTGAGGGCCTTGCAAATCGCCTTGTAATTTTTCTTTTCAAGATTGGATAGATGATTGGTGATGATGTCGATGACGATGGTGTCATCCAAACCCAGAAATTTGGCTTGAATCAGTAAGCACTCGCTCAGATCCCGGGCGCAAACGCCAACGGGGTCGAATGTCTGAATGATTGATATAATTTCTGCGACCTTTTCTGGCGATGAGCCACTCGAGTTCGCAATTTCTTCATCCGAAACATCCAGATAGCCGTCCTTGTTCAGATTACCGATAACAAGGCTGCCGATCCGCTCTTCTTCCTTGTCCGGTTTGGTCATCAGGAATTGCCACAGCAGATGATCATTTAATGATTCATTGGAGGCGATGAAGGCTTCAAACCGTGGCGTGTCTCTGTCTTCCGATTCATGATGAACCCTTCCAGGAGTATTATACTCGTCAAGATAGTTGCTCCAGTCAATATCCTCCTGGATTTTTTCCTCAATGGTAACTTCTTTAACCTCAGCGCTTTCGGCGGTTGCAACCTCCGCTTGCTCGGTCGTTTGCTCGGCGGGCGTGCCTTCGGGTATTTCCTCAAGGGCCGGGTTTTCCTCCAGCTCCGTTTGAATCGTGTCCATGAGCTCCAGGCGGGACAACTGTAGTAGCTTAATCGCCATCTGCAGCTGGGGCGTCATGATAAGCTGTTGGGTCAGTTTGAGTTGTTGTCGTAGTTCAAGTGCCATTTTATCCGTTTGAGTATTTTTTAGGTGTTTTTACGAGGGGACTCAAATTGAACGATGCTTTCTCAATTTGCGCATCCCTGCTAATTACAATAATCAGTGAAATAGGTAATGCCAATAGGGGCTTGGTCGCGATTGATGGCGGCTTCGATGCAAATTAAATGCCAGCAACACTAAATTTTATTATTTTAATTGAAATGATTGTAAATTGCAACCATATTCCCGGTATCCTCATTGATCCGGGTGATGACAATCAGCGCTTGGATTGACCGAGGATTGGCGCAAAATCCTGGGAGACAGTGGCGACAACATTTCCCCTTAATATTATTTTATCGGCCTTTAAATCATACTTTGCGGACGCCGCCGTAAGTTCGCCATCTTGTCCCCAAATCCGGATCGATTGGTCGCAAATAATGATACGCCGACCATGTTCGTAGTTCAGATGTTCAGTCTTCATCTGATACGCTTCATTCCTTATCATAACATTGCCGATAAATTCAATGTCATTTGTATCGGTTATTAAAATACCCCGATCGGCTTCCAGGTAGACCTCGCGATGGTCCTCAAGGAAATAGATGACCGATAAATTAATTAGATCAACTTTGTTTTCGGCCTCCCGATAATTGGCGGAATCGGCTTCCAGACGCCATTCCGTTCTGCCGTCGCGGGTTGCCGTTTGTCGGATTTTACCGAGCGAGAGATTCGCCCCTTCTTTAATAGAGGCGAGCAACCGTTCAGGCGCATTGGAGACCTGGCGGTAACCGATAAATATACTCACAATCGTGCCAACGGCCAGCAGAATGACAATCAATAAAAATATACTTAATTTTCTAGCTTTTTTTAATCGAGACCAAACCATTCGTACTCTTTTCAGCCCACTTCACAGCCCCCGGCCATCCGTGGACTAACTTATCTTGCAGCCTGTCAAAAGTCAAGAATTGAAAACAGGCCTTGATTATCAGCGGGTTAACTGTTAATTTAGAAAATTATAATTTTGGAAAGGAATCGATAAAATCAATTGAGATCTGAAAAAAAAAGTCGTAAGTTTTGGTTCATCGCTATCTTGTGCTTGATGATCGTGCTGCCTGCCGGATGGTATTTATGGAGTCGCCTGGAGAAAGAAAAACCCAGCCTGAACATGAATTTACTTTCTCCCCATCTGGGTCAATCCCAGGAGTTCAGCCTGGTCGTCTCTGATGGAAAAAGCGGTCTGCGAAAGCTCTGGGTGGGTCTTTTGAAAAATGGACAGGAAGCTGTTTTGCACGATGAAACGTTTCCTTCCGCCGGTTTTTTTAAAGGTGGCGAAATTCTTGAGACGTCGGTTAAAATTCAGCTGGTGCCTGAGGATCTGGGATTTTCAGATGGCGATGCGATCCTGCGAACCGTTGTATCGGATTATTCCTGGCGTGGTTGGTGGAAGGGCAATATAACCTATACTGAAAAAAACGTGAAGATCGATACCCGTCCACCTGAAATCGAGGTGTTGAGTCGCGCACACAATATTAGCCAGGGGGGCGCGGGGCTGGTAATTTTTCGCACCTCTGAAACTTGCTCCAAAGCCGGTGTCCAGGTTGGAGACCACTTTTATCCGGGACACGCGGGGTTTTTTAAAGATTCTAATGTTTATCTTGCTTTTATCGCACTGGGATATCAGCAGGGTATGGACACGGCGATATCTCTAAAGGTCACCGATTTAGCAGGAAACGATGCCACCGGGGGCCTGAACTATCATTTGCGAAAGAAATCTTTCAGACGGGACCGACTCAATATTCGGGATGGCTTTTTAAAGCAGAAAATGCCGTACTTTTCTTCCGAGATTCCCCAGGATTCGACCCTTTCTCTGGTGGACAAGTTCCTGACAGTCAACCGAGATCTTCGTGAAGCCAATTATCAGACTATTGCCGATGTCTGCCGCGATACGGATGCAAAAATACACTGGCAGGGTGATTTTCTAAGACTGCCAAAATCCGCCACCCGGGCAAAATTTGCTGATCATCGGGTATACCTATACAAAGGACGGGAAATCGATCGACAGGTTCACATGGGGGTCGACTTGGCATCCGTCGCCCGCAGTCCTATACCGGTTGCAAATACCGGAATTGTCGTATTTGCCGAGTTTTTGGGAATATATGGAAAAACGGTCATTGTAGATCATGGCTTTGGTCTATTCAGTATGTATGCCCACCTGAGTAATATCGGTGTCAAGGTCGGGGATCAGCTGTCCAAAGGCGATATTTTGGGCCGAACGGGCATTACCGGCCTGGCGGGTGGTGACCATCTCCACTTCAGCGTGCTGATTCATGATACCTTTGTCAATCCTGTCGAGTGGTGGGATATGAAATGGATTCAACATAACGTGTTATCCAAAATAGAACAGACCGGAAGCGAGATACAGCGAGAGTGATGGGATATGAAAAAATACAAAGTCGGTAAAACTATTCAAGAGATCAATCAAAAAATCAAATCCGGTAACGTCGTTGTCGTCACAGCAGAAGAGATTATCGATATTGTTAAAAGCGAGGGTGCTGTTGAAGCTGCCCACCAGGTGGATGTCGTGACCACCGGCACCTTTGCCCCCATGTGTTCATCAGGCGCGTTCATAAATTTCGGCCATTCGGTTCCCACGATCAAGGCTTCCAGGGTATGGTTGAATAAAGTCCCGGCTTATGCGGGTGTGGCAGCGGTCGACTGCTATCTCGGGGCAACGGAAACCTGTGAGGATGATCCGCTGAATAAAGTCTATCCCGGAGAATTTAACTATGGGGGGGGGCATGTCATTCAGGATCTGGTTGCCGGCAAAAAGGTCCATCTCAAAGCCACCGCTTACGGCACCGACTGTTATCCAAACCGATTGGTAGAAAAAGAAATATCCTTGCGTACATTACCCCAGGCAACGCTTTGTAACCCTAGAAATGGATATCAAAACTACAACTGCGCTGTTAACCTCACGAATAAAACCATATATACCTATATGGGGGCATTAAAGCCCGGCGGCGGTAATGCCAACTATTGTTCAGCCGGGCAATTGAGCCCCTTGTTCAATGACCCTTACTATAAAACCATCGGACTCGGCACACGGATCTTTTTAGGCGGCGCAGAGGGATTTGTTACCTGGCACGGCACCCAGCATAAAGCCTCTGTCAAACGGACCAAAAAGGGGGTCCCTGTCTCGCCGGCCGGAACCCTCTGGGTCATGGGTGACATGAAAAGGATGAGTTCACAATGGCTGGTCGGGGTAAGTATCCAGGGCTACGGCTGTTCATTGGCGGTGGGGTTGGGGATCCCCATTCCTATTTTGAATGAAGAAATAGCGGGCTATACGGCCGTATCCGATGAAGACCTCTTCACGCAACTCATCGATTATGGCAACGACTATCCCAATGGCATTTCCAAGAGCCTTGGCCAGGTGAGCTATGCCGAACTCAAAAGCGGCTCTATCAAGCTCAACGGGAAAGAGATTCCAACGGTACCCCTATCTAGCCTGGTTCGGGCGAGAAAGATCGCTGAAATTCTGAAAAAGAGAATTTCCCAGGGGAAATTCACTCTCGGGGAGCCACAGTTTACCTTGCCGAGCTGATTCAATGAATATTGAAGATTGAAGATTGAAGATTTGTGGAACTCGCTTCGCTCGGTCGTTTTGTTTATAATTGAAGAATTTAGACCTATATGCGGAAACTGTAAAATGGATTGGTGATTTTATATCTTTTCCATTTTTAATGGTTTCGTAAAAAGTCCGAAAATAGTTAATTTTCAACTTTCACACTTAATAATTTGCAATAGGTTACGAAATCAAAATTTGAGAATATTGACCTATTCGGAGATTGTCATATTTATTCAAAAAAAAATAGTGTGATTTATAAGGTGATGTCGAACTCAAAATTTAATTAATATGGATAGGATGCCTTAAATTTTCAATCTTCAATCGTCAATCTTCAATCATTTAGCATGCCGTCAACCCTACGCACCTTCATCGCTTTAGAATTGCCGCCATCGCTTATTTCGTTGTTGGCAAAAGTGCAGGAAGATTTACAATCGATGGGGCTCCGGGCGAAATGGGTGCGACCGGGAAACATCCATCTGACCCTAAAATTTTTAGGAAATATCAACAGCGCAGACATTGACAACATTGGCAGGGCGATGGTAGACGCCGTCGGCAACATTAATACCTTTAACTTGGTAGCCGAAGGGATTGGCGTTTTCCCGGGAATCAAGCGCCCCCGTGTCATCTGGGTGGGACTTAAAGGACAAGTTCAATTGCTTTTTGCAATGCAACGCCTGTTAGAGGACAACCTGGCGGCCTTGGGATATAAAAAAGAAAAACGACCGTTTAAAGGGCATTTGACGCTGGGTCGTTTCAAGCAGCGCGTCAATCCCGATACCATCCGTCGTGTCCTGCAGGAACTTGGAGATCTAACCATTGAAGAATTCACTGCCAGACGAGTTATATTCTATAAAAGTGATTTGAAACCGACCGGTGCGCGATATTCGCAACTGCAGGAGGCCAGTTTCAATGATGATTGACGAACGCTTGGAATGACGAACGACGAATTACGATTGACGAATGACGGGATCGCTTCGTTCTGTCTTTTTCTATAGGAATTAAAATGCTCCATCGGTGGACTTCGATGTTTATTTTGACGTAAAACGCAAATATCTCAGAACTAAGGGCCCAAACGAAAAAACTAAAAAGAACGACAGATTTTCCTAATTCGTCATTCGACATTCGTCGTTCGTCATTCCTAACGGGAGGTAGAACATATGTCTATTTCAGCAGATAAAGAAAAAGCCGTGGTCGCTGCAATGTCTCAGGTTGAACGCCAGTTTGGCAAAGGCGCCATTATGAAATTGGGAAGCAGACCGATGATGGAAGTGCCGGTGATATCCACCAGTGCTTTGTCCCTGGACAAGGCCCTGGGTATTGGCGGATTGCCCCGCGGTCGGGTTGTAGAAATTTTTGGGCCTGAAGCTTCCGGTAAAACAACACTGGCCCTGCATGCGGTGGCAGAAGCTCAGAAAAATGACGGTATCGCGGCCTTTGTCGATGCCGAACATGCCCTGGACATCGGTTATGCCAAGAAACTGGGTGTCGACTGTGATGAACTGTTGGTGGCCCAGCCGGATACCGGGGAACAGGCCCTTGAAATTGCCGACATGCTGGTTAGAAGCGGTGCCATCGACATCCTTGTGATTGACTCGGTGGCGGCCCTCGTGCCGCGGGCTGAAATCGAGGGTGAAATGGGGGATTCCCACATGGGCCTGCAGGCCAGACTCATGTCTCAGGCACTAAGGAAGTTAACCGGTACCATTGGCAAAACCATGACAACGGTAATTTTTATCAACCAGATCCGGATGAAAATTGGCGTGGTATTCGGTAACCCGGAAACCACCACCGGCGGCAATGCCCTGAAATTTTATTCTTCGGTGAGGCTCGATATTCGCCGTATCGGTGCCATAAAAGATGGGCAGGAGGTTATCGGTAACCGCACGCGGGTGCGTGTGGTCAAGAATAAGATGGCCCCGCCGTTCACGGAGGCAGAATTTGACATTACTTACGGTGAAGGGATTTCCAAAACGGGTGACTTGATTGACGTGGGGGTGAACGCCGGTATTGTCGATAAGAGCGGGTCATGGTATTCCTATCAGGGAGAGCGAATCGGCCAGGGACGTGAAAATGTCAAGCGCTTTCTTGCTGATAACCGAGATATTTATGACGATATATATCAGAAATGCAGAGAGGCCCTGGGATTCGTCAAGAAAGAAGAGAAAGAGGCGGCCGGCGAACAGCGGAAAGGAGCTGGTGGCCAGGAGAAAAAACTCAAGGCTGCAAATTGAAAGCGGATAAGGGCGAAGGCTCAAGGCGCAGGGCTTAAGGCGCAAGGCGAAGAAAGGCCCAAAGCTCAAGGCTGAAAGCTGAAAGGGAGAAACTGAAAATAGCCTAACGTAACTTATGCGCCAAACGATCTTAACCGTCTAAACGGCCAAAACGAACACCTAGCCTCATTAAAGCAGAGCATTGGGCATTGCGACCTTCTTTTCAGACTTTGAGTTTTCATGAATCGCAACTCGTAACCCGTAACGCGCAACCCGTAACGCATAACCCGTAACTCGTAACGTACAACCCGTAACCGGAGATTTAAATGACAGGAAACGATATCCGCAGACAATTCCTTGAATATTT
>JASFFJ010000140.1:0-13330 GCA_050124355.1 Desulfobacterales bacterium
TAAGACAATCGAATCTGCTCAAAAATTGATTGAAGATAGGCTTGATGCCACCAACCTTTCGAAGCTTAGCCTGATTAAAAACCAGGCGGTATTGCAAAAAATAGCCAACGCCATCGTGCTCTGCAATCCGGACAGTGTTTTCATAAATACAGCATCCGATGCGGACAGGCAGTTTATTAGAGATCTGTCCATCGAGAAAGGCGAGGAGGCGAAGCTGCCCATGGAGGGCCATACCATCCATTATGACCTAAAAGACGAACAAGGACGAATTATCGATCGCACCTTTTATGTTTATAATGAGGGTGAAGAGGTTAATTCTCTGGCCCAACTGAAGGACCGCAGCGAGGTTTTCAAAGATGTGCAGGATAAAATGACCGGCATCATGCGGGGCAAAATCATGATGATCGGGTTTTATTTGCGCGGTCCCGTGGGCGCGCCGGCATCCAATCCGGCAGTTGAAATTTCCAGCTCAACCTATGTTTTACATAGTGCCGATATTTTGTATCGTAATGTCTATTCGGATTTTGATCAGGAAGTCGAAAAGTTAGGACATTTCTATACTAATATTCACAGCGAAGGATTGAACCGCCCGGAGGATTTACCCAATGCCAGGGTGTTTATGGATCGAAGCCATCTGACGACCTACAGTTTTAATTGCACCTATGCCGGCAACACCCTGTTGATGAAAAAAGGGAACCATCGTTTTTCTGTCGACCGCTCCGTCTATGAAAAAGAAGGGCAGCAGTTGGCCGAGCACATGTTTATCACCGGCATCGAGGGGCCCGGCAAGCGGGTAACCTGGATGATCGGTGCCGCCCCGAGCGGATGCGGCAAGACCACCTCCGCCATGGCCGGCGATCAATTTGTCGGCGATGACCTGGCCCAGTGTTGGATTGCCGAAGACGGCACCGTTCGCTCCATCAATCCGGAAGTCGGTATTTTCGGAATCGTGGAAGATGTGAACTGGGAAGGGGACCCGATGCTGATGGAATGCCTTCGCAAGCCGGGTACCGAAGTTATCTGGTCGAATGTCCTGATCGATGAAAAGGGTGTGCCCCAGTGGGTGGGCAATGGTGAGGAGCCGCCGCCGAAAAAAGGAAAAAATTTTCAAGGCTCCTGGGAACGGGGAATGGTCGATGAAAACGGTAAAGAAATACCCATGTCCCACCCCAATTCGCGGTGTACCCTCTCCAACAGTGCCCTGGGCAATTATTCTGAAATGAATGAAGCTTCCAGCGGGGTTGAAACGCTGATTGTTACTTACAGTGGCCGGGACAGTGACACCATGCCCCCGGTTTGGGTCGCAAGAAATTCGGACCGTGGTGTCGTTATCGGCGCCAGTATTGTGTCCGCCGCAACCGCCACGGAGGTGGGCGCTTCCGGCATCCGACGTCAGCCCTGGGCCAATGCCCCGTTTATTCCCGGTTCCCTGGGAGATTATATGGAGGCCCAGTTCCAATTTTTCGGTAGCAAGAAAATCGCAGACGATAAGCGACCTATTCTGGCCGGATTAAATTACTTCTTAACCCATGAGGCCAGGGGCGGTACTTCCAATAAATTGCTCGGCGAAAAGCGGGATGTCAAAGCATGGATGGCCTGGCTGGAAAGACGTGCTCATGGAGAAGTCGATGCCATAGACACTCCCATCGGTTATTTGCCGAAATATGAGGACCTGAAGAATTTATTTAAATCCAAAATCGACAAAGACTATCCTGAAGATCTTTACATCAAGCAATTTTCGCTTTACATCGACAATATCATTGCCAGAATAGACCTCCAGACTGAAGCCTATGGCAAAGAAAAGAACATCCCGCAAAAGCTGTTCGATATTTATAATGAACAGCGACAGGAGCTGGTGGCGTTAAAGGATAAATATGGTGCCGTTGTCACTCCCAAGCAGCTGGAAGAGGCGAATACTTGAAAAACTGGAAAGCGTGGGGGCTAAAAAGCTTGGAGGCCAGGAAGCAATGAAGCTGGCAAATCAAACGCTCTATCGTTTGCCGGTCTTCTGCAGTGAGCTGCTAGCTATTAACCGGCAGTTTAGGGCCATAGCCTCCAGGCTTCCCAGCCTGCCAGCGTTTGCAATTATACTTCCTTGTATAGATAGAAAAACGATATCCCTTCAATCATCCCCCACATCCATGTGAGGATTTATTGTTACCTGAACACCGTAAGCCCGTTATCCGCGTACTTTTCAGCCGCCGAATGCTGGTGGCTTTCGTAATGGGTTTTGTCTGCGGTCTGCCACTTCTGTTAACGATGAGTGTCCTTCAGGCTTGGATGAAGGACCAGGGGGTTGATCTCACCGTTATCGGAATGATGGCCCTGGTAGGATTGCCTTACACCCTGAAGTTTCTGTGGGCACCAGTGGTTGACCGTTTTACACTGCCGTTTTTAGGGCGGCGGCGCGGATGGATGTTGGTCGCACAGATTGCCCTGATGGCATCCATCGCCGGGCTGGGCCAGTCAGATCCGGCCAATAATCCATGGATGGTCGCTTTTGCCGCATTCCTGGTTACCTTCTTCAGTGCATCTCAGGATATTGTGGTGGATGCCTACCGGCGTGAGGACCTTTCGGATGAAGAGCTCGGCCTCGGTTCATCTTTATACATAAACGGCTACCGGGTAGGCATGCTGCTGGCCTCCGGCGGCGGCTTGATCATGGCGGACTATATTCCATTTTCGATAGTTTACCTCATTTTAGCAGTCTGTATGCTGCCGGGTGTTGTAACGACCCTGCTGACACCGGAACCTGAAAATCCCGCAGGAAAACCAAAGGACATGAAGGAAGCGGTAATCGATCCACTTGTGGAATATTTCAGCCGCAGCGGCGCCTTATGGATCCTGACATTTATCCTGCTGTATAAAGTAGGTGATACCATGGCAAGTGCCATGACGACCCCCTTTTATCTTGATATCGGTTTTTCAAAATCAGAGATCGGAGCTGTCGTGAAGCTATTTGGTTTCTGGGCCACGATCGCCGGTGGATTGGCAGGCGGAGTTATGATGATTCGCCTGGGTATCAACCGCAGTCTGTGGGTTTTCGGTTTTTTGCAGGCCGCCTCGACAGCCTGTTTTGCTCTGCTGGCAAATGCGGGATATAGTATTCCTCTGCTGTCTTTCGTCATTGCATTTGAGAATCTCAGCAGCGGGATGGGAACGGCGGCGTATGCCGCATTTATGGCCAGCATTACAAATAAAAAATTTACCGCCACTCAGTATGCACTGTTGACAAGCCTGATGGGAGTCCCGCGGGTCCTTGCATCGGCACCGACAGGATTTCTCGCAAAAAATGTCGGCTGGGAAATTTTTTTTATTGCCTGCGCACTGGTGGCGATCCCGGGAATGCTGCTTTTGTTGAAGTTCGCTCCCTGGAATTCAAAACTTGAGGTTGAAGTCGAATCGATTTGAACATTCGGACACGGATTTTCACGGATAAAAACAGATTAGGATGGTTTTACCCGCGGAATGAATGCCCTTTTTATGATTTTATTTCAGCATATTGATTTACTGTATTATTAACCAGCAACTAAACTTGTCATTCCGGCCGCAGCGGAGCGGAGAGCCGGAATCCAGGAAAGGCTTGCGATTACTGGATTCCCGCCTTCGCGGGAATGACGGAATGATGAATATCAGATGCTCTATTTAACTGCCAGGTTGAGAAAGTAGTAGAATATTATCGTAATCTGCGTTTATCTGTGTCCCTTTTCTAATAATATTATGTAAATGTAATACTAAATATATCAATGACCGACGACAAAATAGATAAAAAGGCCCTGGAGCGTTCCGAAAAACTGCGCGAGAAACGGCTGCAAATCCTGACGCTGCCGCCAAAGAAGGCAATGGAAACCATATTGGAAGATCCTCAGCCTGTCGCCCTGGTGCATTCTTTTCCCGAACAGGATTTTTATTTTTTAATTCATGATATCGGAGCGGGAGATTCATTGCCACTGCTGGCTCTGGCATCGAACAGGCAGTGGGAACATATCGTTGATCTGGAGGTCTGGCGGAGGGATCGAATCGAGGTCGAATCCGTATCGCGCTGGCTGAGCTTATTGCTTGATGCCGACCCGGAACGTTTTATCCGCTGGTTCCTGCAAGAAAAACTGGAATTGATTGAATTTTACCTCTTCAACAGCATTGAAGTCCGGGTGAAAGAGCACGATCAGGATTCCTCCGAATTCGGTAAAGACTTTTTCACACAGGACAATGTCTATTTTTATAGAATCATGGAACCACCGCTCACAATCGATCAGGAAGATTTTACGGCAGAACAGCGTAAAAAATTTATTTCAAAGCTCTGCGAGTATCTGGCGAACTTTGATCACAAACTGTATCAAAATGTTCTGATAGAAGCCACTCACCTCATCCCGGCTGAAACTGAAGAAGACTGCTACCACCGACGCAACGTGCGTCTGGCTGAAAAGGGGTTTTTACCTTTCGATGAGGCAATTGGGGTTTATCAGCCGATCAGCCCCCAGGATCTTGCAAAACAGAGCCCCAAGTTGATTTCGAGCCCCGCCGAGCGGTCATCGATGCTGCCGGTGTCCCAATACCCCATACGAATGCTGAAAGAAGACAATCATTTCACCCGTGCCCTGTCTGCCATTGATCAGCCGGACGTATTGACCCAAATTCAGGCGGAATTTGCCAATTTGTGCAACCAGATTATTGTTGCCGATCACAAAACCATTCGTGAACGGGAGGAACTGCGTGATATTGTCAAAAAATCCTGCGGTTACATCAATATCGGCCTGGAACGATTGGCGGAAGACAAAAATAGAATTCAGTCCAACAAATCTGCTGCACTGATCACCAAATACCCGCTTTCACAGATTTTCAAAGTGGGATACGGCGGCGTCTTGAATCTGAAATGGCGCGCCGAGAAATGGCTCTCCCAATGCTGGTTTGCCCGCAATGACTTGCGTCTGACCTTCTGGGGCGAGCAATGGCTGGGGGTGCTGGGTGGGCTGCTCCTTAAAAAACCCCTGTATTACGATAACTACAAGACCGGGGTTCTCTACCGGGAATTTACTTCCCTGGAAGATATCGAGGCCATGGAGGATATCTTCAATCAGGTGATCGCCGTTGATGACCTGCTGTCTTTGATGCCCATCGATCTCGAACGCCCCTCCTCTTATGGATTTCTGACATTCAAGAATCTAATCCTGACCCTTTGGGCCAGACATTATCTTAAGTTATCAACAGAAAAGCTAAAGCCTCTGACATTAAATGAATTCAAGCCGTTTTTAGAAGAACTGTTGTCGAGGCAGCCAACTAAAGGCACCGATCAAATACGGAAAATTCCCAAGGAGATGAAGCTAAACTTCCTGGACTGGGTGGCAGCCGAGACCGGTTTAAAAGATTTCGAGATTACCGGGCGCCTGGGACAAACCCTAGAAAATCTTTTTGAAGAAATCGAAAGTGAATTAGGTCGGGTGACTATCAAAAACCTTGATGCCAGATATATTCAGCTGTTATTGTTAGAAAATACCTAAAATAAATGAGCCTATCATGATCAACGCATCTGCTAATCGACCTGAACGAATTGAAATTGTCAGAAACTGGCTGCCCCGGTATACCGGCATGCCGTTGGACAAATTTGGTGATTATATTCTTTTGACTAATTTTCACTATTATTTGCGGAAATTCGCCGAAAAGTTCAACAGCAAAATCTATGGTAAAGACAAGCCGATGCAGGCCGTGACAAATAACGAAGGGCTAACGATCATTAACTTTGGCATCGGCTCAGCGAATGTGGCGACCATTATGGATTTGCTGACTGCCTGTCAGCCTAAAGGCGTTCTTTTTTTAGGAAAGTGCGGAGGATTGAAGAAATCCGCTGAGATTGGAAATTTTATTCTGCCTGTGGCCGCCATCCGGGGCGAGGGTACCAGCAACGACTATTTTCCACCTGAAGTTCCTGCGCTACCATCCTTCAAATTGCACAAATTTGTTTCGCAAAAGATCATGGCCCACGGACATGAATACCGAACCGGTGTGGTTTACACGACAAACCGGCGCTTATGGGAGCACGATACCGATTTTCTCGACCGACTCAAGCAGATGACCTGTATTGCCATCGATATGGAAACAGCAACTATTTTCGTCGTCGGTCACTACAACGTGATTGCGCGGGGAGCCCTACTGCTTGTTTCTGACACTCCGATTACACCTGAAGGGGTTAAAACAGAAGCGTCGGACATGCAGGTAACCGAGAAATGGACCGAACTTCACCTGCAGATCGGAATTGAGGCCATGACCGAAATCGGGGATAAGGGGGAAAAGATTAAACATTTTAAGTACTGAGAATATACCGCCGATCATCGATCCTATGGCTGCGGCCTGCGAATTGTCAGCGGCCCCTTTAATGTTGATGATGACGAATCCTATGGTTTGAGGCAAATTCAATCAGGATTTTTTTACAACTTCACCTATCACTTGAACCGCTCTATCGATATCATCTGCGGTGGTATGCCTGCCGGTAGTCAATCGCAGCGTTCCTTTGGCCCAGTCTAATGGCGTTCCCATGGCTTTGAGAACATGCGAGACTTTTACCGTATCTGAGTGGCAAGCCGCACCGGCTGAGGCGACCACCTCCGTCCCGATTTTTTCCAGGATGCGGTTGGCCTCATGGTTATGAAAAGAGATGCTAAGGGTGTTAGGCAAGCGTTTTTCCGGGTGACCGTTTAAGCGCACCTGATAGCACGCTGTTTTAATCCCATCATTAAGCCGATCACGCATCGCTAACATGTGATTCATGTTCTTTTCAAGATCTCGCCGGGCGATTTCACAGGCCTTTCCGAGGCCCACTATTTCCAGCACATTTTCGGTGCCGGCCCGCCATCCGGATTCCTGTCCGGCGCCATGCATAAATCGAGTCAGCTTCAACCCGCTGCGAATGTATAGGGCGCCCACGCCCTTGGGAGCATACAGCTTGTGACCGGCCACCGATAATAAATCAACACCCAGGGCACCGACATCGGTGGATATTTTCCCCAATGACTGGGCGGCATCCGTGTGAAGCAGTATACCGTGTTTTTTAGCAAGTTCTGAGATCTCTGCAATGGGCTGAATGGTGCCAACTTCATTGTTGGCGTGCATGATGGTGATCAAAATAGTTTTGGACGTGATGGCATCCGACACATCCAACACTTTCACCATGCCGTGCTCATCCACCGGTAGATAGGTAACGTCGTAGCCGGTTGTTTCCAGATGTTCACATACCTCCAGTATTGCCGGATGCTCTATCTGACTGGTAATAATGTGAGTGCCTTTATCCCGGCAGGCCAATGCAACACCTTTGACAGCATGATTGTTGGATTCGGTCCCGCCGCTGGTGAAGATGATTTCTTTGGCCTCGCAATTGAGCAGGGAAGCGACCCGCCTACGGGCATCCATAACGGCTTTTTTCGGCCTAATGCCGTACCAATGCGAACTTGAAGGGTTGCCGAATTCTTCTTCCAAATACGGCCGCATGGCGTCGATGACTTCAGGATCGTGGGGTGTTGTCGCATTATAATCTAAATATATTGGTTTTCGCATTTCACATCCACTCCTTTGTGCGTTTAGGCTTCTGATGAAAAACAAATTTAATTGATATTTCCCGTTTAGTAACACCCAATAATCGTTAGTATGAGATGGCCGGCCATCTTTAGTTCTCAGGGCAAAAATCCCGCTTTTTTGGCCGCTCTCAAACTTGCAACGAAAGGTTCGAAAAGCCAGTTTGTCTGAGCATCGGGGGGCAAGTACTTTTCAGGGATAAACATCCGACCGGATTGTTTCTTGATCATCGCGTCTCGGATCACCGAAATTGGAATCCAAGCATAAGGACCCCGTTCCAAATAGCTGACGCCATGCTGGGTAGATTCTTGATTATTTATTACAATTGCCGGCACATAGTCTATTTCGAGAAAAAATGTGGTAAAATCACCAACATGAATCTTAGGACTCGAATCCAATCTATTGAAAATCTGCTCCCTGCTGTAAAAGCCCTTGGTCTCTTCCTCTGTTTCGCGGGCAGCCGCAACATCCACCGGCTCGCCATCGCATAACCCACCAAAACCCGACCAACCGCGATCGCGCTGGCGATACCGATTATGATCGGCCAGAAGTAAATAGGTTTCACTTTTGAACTTAATATACAAAACTGTCCCGGCCCCGCACCCTGCTATCGCGTTTTGGGACATAAGCATCAGGATCCAGATAATAAGCAAACTCAGAATTGTTTTTTTCATTGTATACTTTATTTACTCAGCACCTTTTTGCCTTTAATCACGACGTCACCAGAGCCTGTGATCATAATCGATTTTCCTTTAACTCTAATATCCCCATTTTTTTTTAATATAATCGATGCCTTTCCAGTTTTTAAGCTAATCTCATCTTTGGCTGATAAGATGATTTTATTTGCATTCAATATGTAGGATTTACTCACTTTTTCAGTCAGGTTGCCGCCGATACTTCTATTCCAATCCTTGCCTACAGACACCGAGACCCGACCACCGATAGTTTCAGACTGATTTAACCCCACAGAAATTCGTTTACTTCCGGTAATCGTTTCATTCAGGTCTTTTCCCACCATTGTTGATCGGTTTAGACCCACCTGTGTTACCTCACTTTTGCCGATCGTTTCTCCTTTGTCGTTTTCAACCGCGATGGTCAAGTTTTTTTGTGCGTGCAGGTAGATTTCTTCCGCTCCTTTTTTATCCTCAAAGCGCAGCTCGTTTGATCCGCCACCTCCTTTAGATGAGATCGATTTTATGGTGCTGATCGTCTTGTTGTGCGGCAATGGGTGGGGCGGCGTTTTTACGCCATTATACAAACGGCCCACGATGACCGGTCGCCTCAAATCGCCGTTCAAAAACTCTACAATGACTTCCTCACCAATCCTTGGCAGGAACATAGTCCCGTAGCCAGCACCCGCCCAGCTCTGGCTGACGCGAACCCACCCGGAGCTGTTTTCATTTCTACTCCCGCTTCTGTCCCAGTGGAATTGAACCTTCACCCGGCCGTTTTCATCGGTGTAGATTTCTTCTCCAGGGGGACCTGCCACCACCGCGGTTTGAGGACCCTTCATCCGAGGCTGAGGTGTTGTTCGGGAGGGTGTAAACCGAACCGATGTAGGAATCGCGACAAAGTCGTTAAAGTAGCCAGGCCGCCTGGATTCATTTTCACGTCCAGTTGAAACGGCAAAGATATAGATTCGGTGACGCTGAACTCAACGACAGAAAAGCGGGCTGGTATGCCCGGGATATGGAATGAAAATCTTGTCGGATCCGACTTTGACCTGTTTGGCATTTTCTGCTCCTCCTATATTGGTTTTGTACCTAATCTATTCCTTTCTGATGAAAAAGCAATAAAATCACTAGATGCTGACAGGTATTTGTTATCGTATAGCAATCTCGTGATCATGTTTTCCCTTTTAAAACCTTCCATATACCGTAAACTGCCAAAGAAACGGCTTTCATGAGTTCCAGAACCACATAAATGGTGTGCGAAACAGATGGAGCCGGCGTATGGCCCTGAATAATGACCTCGGTTCTGGCCGCCAGTACCGGCAACAGCCAGGCCGTTTGCAAGGCCAGAGACAACCACGCCAATCCAAGCGGAACCATCGAGAGGTCTTTTCTTCTGGTAATTATCAATAAAATTGCAATTATCAGGGCAAAGACACATTCAACCTTGTTAAAGACCCCGAATACATAGCGACCGATGTCCAGGCCAATTTCACGGGTAACGCTGGGGGCCATGAATTTTACCGGCGCTTCCAAAAATGAGATACCCAGGACCATTCCCAACCAAATCAGTGCAATACATGCGGTAGTTCGATCAATTAAATCTTTTCTATTTTTTTGTAAGTCTATTTTAGGCGACACAATTTACATCTCCTAAGTTCTTTAAGAATAACAAGGTTAATCTGCATTAATCCCAACGTTGCTAACGGCGGAGGTTTTCAGATTCGAGGCGTCAAGGGTGACGTCGTAGCACTTTTCTTTGTTATTTATGCAACTAAGGGGTTAACGCAAACAATCAACTTTTGCTTAATCATAGCAGGTTTTGTTGTCAAGAATTGATGAACCATTAAAAACTCAGAATTTCGAATTTTATTCATTGCAACTCATTAAAATTAAAATGCCCGGATCTTGTTTTTGTGTTTTTTGTGCCTTTTTGCGGCCACAACAAAATTTGAAATTTTATGATGGAATTGAAAATTGAGGCCGATTTGAGCACAGCCTAGCAGTATGGCATTAGCTGGGCTTTTTAAATGTAGATTTCATCACTGTAAATTTGTTGACATCCAACCATATTTTATTATACATTTAGCCATATGAAAACAACCGTACATATACCTGATACCTTGTTAGAAGAGGCTCGAAAGATTGCAAACCAGGAGCAGACCACCATTAAGGCCTTGATTGAAGAAGGGCTTCGCCTGACAATTGAGAGTCGCAAACACAAAGCAAAGTTTCGACTGCGAAAGGCGACATTCAAAGGCAATGGTCTCCAATCGAACGTCGCTGGTGCTTCCTGGGAAAGAATTCGCGACCTGTCCTACGGGGGGCGTGGCGGATGATCGCTGTCGATACCAACATACTGATTTATGCCCACCGGGAAGATTCCCCCTGGCACGATAGTGCTTATGCTTCGGTTGTCGGGTTGGCTGAAGGGCGTGCACTATGGGCGATTCCTTGGCCATGCATCCATGAGTTTTTAGCCATTGTCACCCACCCCAGGATATACTCTCCGCCGACCCCACTGGCGGCAGCGATTGATCAGGTAGGCGCCTGGTTGGAATCCCCCAGCTTAATGTTGCTGAAGGAGACGGAGGGGTACTGGACGCATTTTATCAATATTATTGAAACCGGACGTATTGTCGGCGGACAGATTCACGACGCCCGGATAGCCGCCTTGTGTCAGTTGCACGAGGTTAAAGAATTATGGACCGCCGACAGGGATTTTTCACGTTTTTCCGGCATCAGTGTTCGCAACCCGTTAATCAAGTAGTTTAAGGGTCATTGTTTCTGAAATGATCGAATCGAATATGATCTGTTTTTCATATTACCTCAGACAGACGCTTTAACGAATACATCCCATTTAAACCTTTGCTTGCATTTTATCTGGCCGGCTTATCGCTCCGGCTTCATAGACATGCCGACGATATCTCATTATCCTCTATTTTTCGCTTTTGACGTTAAATTCCTTTCTTTCCTTTTAAAAAAATACGTTGAAAACATATTTTTTTTATGAAATAAATAGTACGGAACAACCGTATAATTTCCTAAGGGTGAAATTATGCCAAATCCTTTTCTATTTGGAAAAATTGTAACCGATAAACATTTTTGTAACCGTGAAAAAGAGCGGCAGCTCATTACAGATAATCTGATGGGTGGGCAATCTATCGTTGTGATATCATCACGCAGAATGGGCAAGTCATCCTTGCTGGCCGTTGTCAGCAACAAGCTTGAGTCACAGGGCATGGTCTGCGGTCGTATTGATTTTTTCGCACTGAATTCGATCAGGAAAATTCTTGGGGAAACCGTTCGGGTCTGCGCGCAGATGATGCTTGATCAGGAAACAAATCTCAAACGGTTTCTCTCACTGGCTGCCGATGTTTTCAAAAGAACCCGCATCGCCATTGAACCAACGCCCGACGGTAACGTATCGATTAAACCTGAGGTGGGATTGCCGGCAGATATTCACACCAGTCTGTCCGAAGCAATTCTGGGGCTGGACCGCTTGCTTGAGAAAAAAAAAAAGCAGGGTCTTCTGGTGATGGATGAATTCCAGGAAATCGCCTTAATCGACAAAGATGGGTCGAACGCCCTGGAAGCAGAGTTTCGGACGGTCGTCCAATCCGCTAAAAAATTGAGTTTTGCCTTTCTCGGCAGCCAGGCCAACCTGCTATCTGAAATGTTCACAGCCCGCCAACGGCCATTTTTTCAGGCAGCCAAAATCATCCAACTTGGCCCTATCGACCGCAGGAGTTTGAAATCTTATATCCGAAGGCGATATCTCTCGGTCGGCATCAAAGTAGATAAGATTGAAGAGGTACTCAACCTGGTCGAGGGGCATCCGGACTACACCCAGCGGTATTGCAGTCACCTGTACGACATTGTCACTGCCTTGGCAGAGCCGCCGACGGTCATCGAACTGGATGAATCTCTCTTCAGGCAGGGACTGGATGCGATGATTGACGGCTGTGAGCTAATCTTTATCCCGGAGTGGCAAACTTTTCCCCTACGCCAGCAGCAGGTACTTTCCGTGTTGGCAGAGAATGGACCTTTGAGAAGGGTTTCGGCAGTCAACCTGGCCGAATATGATATGACTCACACATCGTTTAATACCGCTTTAAGGCAGCTGATTCGAAAAGGATTGCTGCGAGAGGATGAGAATGGCAACTATTACCTTGTCGACCCAATCTTCCGGCGTTGGATTTCACGCCGAGCGGTTGGCTAAAAACCAGATTTTACCGAGGAGACCTAAGACATAATCGGCTAAATTTTATTTGATGTTGAATTAACTCTGCCCAATACTTTAAAAACTATAGAGCGTCCCTTAGTTTTCCCCGTAGTCGAGAATTAGCGTGATCGCGATATTCGCGATTTTCAGATCTAAAAATTCAGCTTTCCGTCAATCTTTTCAGTGAATAGATGCCTTCCAGGCCTTTAATCGGTTTTGGCTTTTTTTTGTGCTTTGAGTAAAATAGATGTTTAAATCGCTGGTAATTCTGAGCCACAAACTCCTTTGACCCGATGATGCCCGAATCCGTGAAATAGCGCGTACGGTATCTGAAACGATCGACCCGGCTGATTTTAAAGCCCCCTTTTCGTTCATTTGCAATAACCTTATCATCAATGACCTTTGCTTGCGTTTTTTTAGGTCGGCTTATCGCACCGGCTTCATAGACATATCGGCGATATCTTATAATCCGCTCTTTTTCGCGTTTGACATTAAATTCTTTGAGTCCAAAATCGGTCGATAGAAACTGATCTTTGTTTTCAGTCTGGAGATGATAGCCAAGCGAATTCCAGCGATAGTCTTCTGGACGCTCAACCAATCCTGCTCGCAACGGATTCAGATCGATATACGCAAGACAATTGACCAATGTTTCGCCTTTGTCGACAATCACGCTTTTGAACCGGTCCCCCCAAAAATAACCTCGGCGGTCATGCCGTCGATTGTAATACCTGGCAAAACCGACCTTGATCTCCCGCATAAATTCCGAAAGACTTGACAATTTTTCACGAAAATAGGGAAGCTGGCCTTCGGTAAATTCACGACTGTCCCCGTAAAACGCCTCGACGCGACCTTGGATTTCTTTATCCGTAAA
>JASFFJ010000141.1:0-13259 GCA_050124355.1 Desulfobacterales bacterium
CGCCCAGTAGCTATTATGGGTGCAGAAGTTGGAGACGCTGTAGCCCTAAAAATTAAAAAGATCAAGATTACCTCCAAAGCTTCAGCGTCTGGAACTGAATCTCCTCGTGAAGGAAGTTTTGTTGGTGATCCATTTGTGGCAAAAAAATGTCCGGGGTGCGGAAAGGTCAATCCCAATACAGTTGTAAAGGGAGTCGGCAGAGATGCAATCCGCTGTGCCGATTGTGACACTTCAATATCTGCATTTGATGTAACCAATGGGTATACCATGGTTTTTGATGATAAACGCACAGTGGGGGTTACCGTTCCCAATAATGTAGCTGAAGAAATAGCCAGGAATGCAGAAGACTATTCCGGAGCACCAGCCGGATCTACGTGCCACTCCATATTGGTTTTTGCTCTGGCAGATATGCCTGCTGGAATTGTAACGAAGATTCGGCCGATGATAGGCAATATTGGATCTCTACCCGGCGTTACCATGCCCTCGTCTCATAATGCCGGAGATTTTGGTGTGTTTCTTGTTGGTGCCCCTCATGATCATGCCATCACTGAAGAAGATCTCACAAAAAGAAGTGATGCCCACATGGACATCGATAGTGTCGGTGAAGGCGCTATCGTTATTGCACCTGTTAAAGTTGCGCAAGCAGGCATCATCGTAGGCGATGTCCATGCGATGCAGGGTGACGGGGAAATTGCAGGTCATACGACGGACGTATCTGCAGAGGTCACGATTGAGGTCGAGGTTATCAAAAGGTTAGCAAATGATGGACCGATCTTATTGCCTTTAATGGAAGATCTGCCGCCGCTGGCAAGATTACCTTCTAGTGAAGAATTAGAGGCCGCCCGATCACTAGCCAGCAGGAACGGTTTTGATATCCAAACTGAGGTGGCCCCCATCCAGGTGGTGGGTTCAGGTGCCAATTTGAATGAGGCTACAATGAACGGCCTCGAACGAATGGCAAAGTTAGCAGATATGGATATCGATGAGGTTAAAAACCGCGTAACCATTACAGGAGGTATTGAAATTGGTCGCCTTCCTGGCATGGTTCACATCTCCATGCTCATCCCTCTAAGCCGGCTGGAACAAATAGGCATTGCCCATCTGGTGAAAGAACAATACGGTTTATAAATTATATCCGCGGTTCCCATAGCGCCCTCTTTTGTATTCAAAGGGGGCGTCATTTCGTTATGTTAAATTCTATAGTCAGAATAATCAGCAACATCCCCATTTTTCAACTCAATATATTGTACCCTGCAATATTCAACCTGTGCTACAGAATAGATCAGGTAGTATAACAAAATTTGCCTTTCCTAAAAGTGTAACTTGCGTGCCTGATGAAAACATTGGCAAAAATTTAGAGGAGATGTGTATTCGGCGGGGCAATCTAAAATATCTTGATGGTAAAACAGTAGAATCTAACCTAATAATAATCGGTCATCAGAAGGCGCAATATATACTTGACAAGAGCATTTAGGACAACTAAAACCGCGACCTGAAATCTATGATAGGAACCAAAAAAAATTCAAAATGGAGTCCCTTCATGAATAAAATATGGGTGGTATTTGTAATTGCCTCTTTATTTACTGTGACCGCACCATCATGCTGGGCAGATGAGAAAAAAGATCATATCTGCTTCAGAACTCTGGATTCAGACAAAGACGGCAAAATGACATTTAAGGAGTATGAAAAATATTTCGGAAATGACAAGGCAAAGTTTAATGAGGCTGATTTGGACAAAGATGGTCAGCTAACACATGATGAGTACCATAATCTTCTTGGACATGGTTCACCTTAAAAAAAGGGTGATCGCAACACAGTTGTTGGCTAATCTATACCAATGATTTTATGGTAATGTGCCACAATAAACAAATTTTATTTGAAATTCTTCACATAAATGAAATGGCTTCATTATCATTAACCCGCATCCCTTAGCACAATCTTTTGGATTGGTGTAACATATGGGAAGAGTGTTTTATCTATAAAAAGCGACTCGCTGAGATGTGAATTAGACTCGATCTATGAAACCAAAGCTGGACCTCTTTATTCTATGCAGAACGGAATACAGAGTATCAAGGTTACAAGACAGTAAATCTATCTTTTGTCTTTTTTTGCGATTTTTCTTTCTAAATAGCTTTTATTTAAGTCCTTTATATCCATCAACTACTTTATCTTTCAATTTTATTACCAGCGGTCGATCGCTATATTCATAGCCCTTGTTTTCCTCGACGTTTCGAGCACCGTCCGGGGGCTGTGTATTGGTGTAGTGTTTCGCACCTTTCTCATCGGTCCATGAATACAGGGTGACCCGCTGGTCATCCTCAAGAATTTTTGTTTTCACATGCCAGTCGTAAGCCAAATATCCAAAGGCTCCCAAAATGATAGTTAAGGCGATGATCAACCCTTTTTTCATAAATCAGTCCGGTCAGAACAAATGTGGTAATTTGATCCCAAACTTCACCGACAGTATTTGCGTCCAAAATTCAGGTGGTTACTTGACTATTTTAGCACAATTAAGTTTTGAAGCCCAAATTGTATTTAAAATTAAATTTCGGGTACATGAATCACACCAGAGATTCAATCGATTTCAAAATTCGGTTGATTCAAGCATCAACTGCGCACCCTAACTCGCCGAGGAGCTTGGCTGCGTAATGGATCAACTAATCCACAAAACGATAGGATTAAAATGTTAAGATTGGCTGGACAAACCTAAAACGCTCGGCCACTGTGGATTTCCCCTGGCCAATCCACATTCTAGTGAAAGTTTTAGGTTTTCGTTCACCAAATCTTGGAAAAATTCGGAGATATTGCAGGTTGGATTAAGTAATCTTTAATTCGCCAATTTTCAGAAAAGTTGATAAAACATAAAAAAAATTCGGCTACCCCGAATTGTTTTCGTGAGCCGAAATGTAAAGTTTCCAGAATTTGTATAAAGCGTAAGCAAATCAAATTATAATTGAAGTTGAACAGAGAGTCAGCTTCCTTTACTTCGGATTCCCATTTTTTTCATCCGTATTCAACTGGGGTGCGCCTGTGGTTAACGATCTGGTTCCCCCGTCGTATCTGACAGATCTGTTAAAAAGGACGGTGATTTGCATAGGTTTAGCTTCCTACCCAAAATCCTCCCAGCCATCCCAGTTCTGATTCTCCTAAATACAGTATTCTTTAAGTAATGGCTCGAAAATTCCAGTTCGCCTCCCCACTCCGAGAAAGCTTAACCTGAAGATGGCCCTGCCAGTTATCGTCATCCTGATCCGTAAAATCCTCTCTGAAATGTGCACCGCGGCTTTCTTCTCTTTTTAGCGAAGCTTGGATAATAAGGGAGGCGGCTTGGGCACCAAACAAAATCTCTATTCTGCGCTGCATATCCAAAGGACTGCCGATATGAGATTTTAATGCTTTCGCAAAAATAGTATTCACTGCATTCAAAGCCCGCTCTAATCCGTGCTGGTTTTTAATGATCCCAGCTTCTTTCCAGACGATTTCACTGAGATTGGTCATAAGTTCCGCCGAATTTGATCGGTCTGCCTCCTGTACCAAATCAAACTTTTCAGCCTCGGCGTCCTTGTAAATCTCCGTCTTTAGTTCGTGATCGCCATTCATCGCCCAATTCGCGGCGGCCTCACCGGCTCTGGCACCAAAAACAAGCGTTTCTGTCAGCGCATTACCGCCCATACGATTGGCACCGTGCAGCCCACCCGTGACCTCCCCGACGGCAAATAAACCCGGTAGCGACGTCATCCCATCGGCATCAATGCACACCCCTCCCATGGTGTGATGGGCCATGGGCGCCACTCGAACCGGTCGGTGATTTGCTCCGTAACGTTCGCCAAGAATAGGATGTGAGGAGGCGGAGAATGGATTTTCAGCCCACTTATGCGCCGAAACCTTCGTAAGATCCAAAAAGACCTCTCTACCTTTTTTGTAAATCTCGGTGAAAAGGGCCTGTGAGAGCGTATCCCGTGCTCTTTCAGCTGCCGGACGTTCCCGAATATTGTATTTATTTAAGATATCCTCGCCACGCGTATTGACGAGCTGCCCATAGTCAGCTATATTCGGAGGCACCAAAAAGGCAGGCAGCCCGGATTCGGCCAATCCCAGAGGATAAAACTGAACAAACTCAAGATCCTGAAGAACAGCGCCAGCTCCATAGGCCAACACATAACCGTCACCCAACATTCGCTTAGGATTATCATGACGAAGGTATAATGCGGCAGCCCCACCGGTTGCAAGAATTACGGTTTTAGCGCCTATTGTGAACCATTTATGTGCTCCTGTTGAATAAGTTAAAACACCAAAAGCGCCTTCGATCTGCTTTAATTCAGCAACCATTTGACCGCTAATAAACCGAGTACCGATGGCCTCATTTTTTGTCAAAAGACATTTTACAATCTCCCTTCCCCGATAGGGAGCACGCCCTTTGCAGTAAAGATAGCCGTGGCGAAACGCCGCATTAATTCCCCATTTATTTAGCTCTTGTAAGCGCATCGGGCCTTCTTCAGCCAATACGTTCACAAGTTCCTTCTGATTAATTCCCCGACCGGCCTGCAACGTGGATTTCGAATGATGATCGGATGATTTGCCTTCTTCGGTTCCAGCAAATACACCTGCACTTAGCATCGTGCAGGTTGCTTTTCCAGGTGCCTGTTTGGAAATGACACATACATCAAGGCCCTTCTGCTTTGCAGAAATCGCAGCTCTCAAACCTGCGGCACCACTTCCGACCACCAGTACATCACATTCAATATGTTCCATAAGGATGCGTCTCCTGTGAGTCTATCGTTGAAAGGTGACTGGGAAGATTTTCGATGGAAAAGCTCATGGGAGCATTTTTTTATAAAATCGGTTATACTCTTAAATTTTCTTTAACGTTACCCTCTTTTTATATACTATATATTAATCTCAACATAGAAAATAAATTATGAAAACGGCTAAGGAAAAATCCAAACTATTAAAGCCAACAAAGGCTTTGAATCATCTTATCGGCACGCTGGGTGAAAAAAGTCTTCACACAGCACTTAAGCAGTGGTACAGGCAGTCAGGAGATCTTTTGGAAGAAATGGTGGACGGTTTTCACATCGATATCGTTCGCCGCAAGCTCCTAATCGAAATACAGACCACCAATTTTTCTTCCATAAGAAACAAGCTGACTAAATTAATAAAAATGCACTGTGTACGGCTGGTATATCCGATTGCACAGGAAAAATGGATTGTGCGCCTGGCAGCCGACGGAATAACGCAGCTTGGCAGACGGAAGTCCCCAAAGAAGGGAAATCTTTTTCACCTTTACCAGGAGTTGGTAAGGATCCCTGAACTGATTAAAAGCCGGAATTTTTCTCTGGAAGTCCTACTTATCCGGGAAGAGGAAATTCGCTGTGACGATGGCCGCGGCAGCTGGCGACGAAAAGGTTGGAGCATTGCCGATCGTCGCTTTCTCGAAGTAGTGCACAGACACATTTTCAAAAAGCCCGCTGATTTTTTAACGATTATCCCTGAGAAACTAAGCGATCCTTTTTCCACCCAAGACTTGGCGGTACGTATCAACCAACCGCGCTGGCTGGCCCAAAAGATGGCGTACTGCCTTCGCAAAATGGGAGCCATCGAGGTCGTCGGAAAGACCGAAAACTCCATTCTTTACTCAATCCTAAACGCCCCTAAATAAAAACGCATTCATTAGTAAGTGTGGCTCAGAACGAAGTTTGAGATCATTCCCCAAATTGAAGTTGACCACGTGCTCGTAACTCCATGGGCAACAAACTGTGATAGATAAACGCGTGCTGCGGGGTTGTCACATCGGCTTGCTGGCCAAAGCGTACGACGGCGCCAATTTGAGTGTCCAGCTCCGAGGGACGTCCCGCCATGACGTCCCGCTGCAGGGAAGCGGTTGATTCCGGAACCTGATCGTCATACATGTTCATTGCTGTTTGTAAGGCTTCTTCTGGTAATGAAATATGGCGAGCTGCCGCCACGGTCATAATTTCCTGAAGGCTCAGTTCCGCCATTCGGCGAGTTTCCGGCAGGCTGCGCCATACACCAATTGGTGCACGCGTCACCGCCCCCATCCCACTCCACACGGTGATAAACAGGAACTTCATCCACATGGCAATCTGGATATCAGACGGAATTTCGGCCTTGACCCCCGCTCTTTTAAAGGAATCAAGCAGCTGCTCAACCCGTTGGCTGCGATGGTTGTCAAGCTCACCAAATTTTACAAAGGGATCTATACCAGCGTGAACAATGTGACCTGGCTCTTCAACATAACAAAAGAGCCCACATAATCCACCTAAAACATGTTGTTCTCCTAATATTTCACTTAATTGGGCCGGGGCCTCCAGTCCGTTCTGCATCGGCAGAACTACTGTTTCCGGTCCTATCATTGGCCGCATCGCTTCAGCTGCCTCCGGCACCTGCCAAGCCTTGACGCCAACCAATACTACATCGACTTTACCAATTTTAGATGGATCATGGGCTGCTTGAACCGGCTGCACCGTAAAGTCACCATTAATACTATCCACTCGCAGACCATTCGTGAGCATTGCGTTCAGATGCTCTCCGCGGGCGATGAAAACAACATCCTCCCCAGCCTGGGATAGCCTTCCGCCGAAGTAGCCTCCTACAGAACCTGCTCCATAAACTGCGATTCGCATAGAAATCTCCAATTTTATATACCGCTTTGGTCTTGGTCGCAATACAACAAAAGTATACCAGAAGTCCCGTTACCATGAGTCTACAAGTTATTCAGCAAGCCGGTTTGGGCGTTGAACTCCTCGATCAACGCGTCAATTTGATCCGCACAGGCCGGGATGCTTTCCCAGTAGTCATCGTCATACCACTGCTGCTGAATTTCTTCATATGTCTTGCCCTGCTGTTCGACCCAGGTGTAGTACTTCAGGTTGTGGATGCGCTTGCGGCCATAATAGGTGAGTTCTTCCATATTGTCGATGGTCAATCCTTCAAGATATCTTGCGTAGGCGGCGGCAGCGTCATTTTCGGTAAATTGGCCGCGCTCTTCGGTTAACTCGTGCAACCGGCTGTCATACATTTCCATGGAGTCGGTCAGCACCGTCAATACGATATCATGTTCGTCCAATTCATAGTATCTGGCGAATTTGATGGCCCCCACCAGGTTGCCGATGCAGGAAATGCCCAGCAAGCTCAATCCGTTGACCAGGGATTCGGCAACACCTTTTGACACCAGGTATTGTTTTCCAGCCGGTTCGTTAAACAGTCTCATAAGGCTGATTGGGAATTCGTCGTCCACCGCAATAAGCATGTCTGTATTTTTGGTATTGTGGATCCAGGGCACATGTTTGTCACCGATCCCTTCGATGCGGTGTGCACCGAAGCCGTTTTGCAGCAGGGTTGGGCATTGCAACGCCTCGACCGCAACGATTTTGCTCAAAGGAAAGCTTTTTTTAAGATAATCGCCGCAGGCAATGGTGCCGCCGGAACCGGTGGCCGAAATGAATCCCCGGTAGGTATCCTCAGGTCCCATGATGCCTTCGAGCACTTCGATCATCGCCGGTCCGGTGATTTCGTGATGCCACAGGTAGTTGCCGAACTCATCAAATTGATTAAAAATAACAAGATCCTGGCCGGATTTCCGTAACTCCCAACATTTGTCGAAAATTTCTTTGACGTTGCTTTCGCTGCCCGGTGTTTTAATGGTCTCACCGGCCACGGAAGCCAACCAGTCAAATCTCTCCTGACTCATTTCTTCAGGGAGAATGGCGATGGAGGCACAACCTAAAAGGGTGGCGTCGTAAGCCCCGCCGCGACAATAGTTACCGGTAGACGGCCATACGGCTTTTTGGGTGCTGGGATCGAATTGACCGGTTACCAGCCGGGGAACCAGACAGCCGAACGCGGCACCGACTTTGTGGGCTCCGGTGGGAAACCACTTACCCACGGGGGCCACAATCCGTGCCGCAACACCGGTCAGCTCCCGGGGAAATTCAATAAAATTAACGCCGCCAAAACCGCCGCCGTGGACAATAGGCTCGTTGTGCCAGGTGATGCGAAAAAGGTTCAGGGGATCGATGTCCCACAAACCGATGTTTTTTAATTTTGCGACGATGGGGTCCGGAATCAGACCGGGATCACGCTGCTGCTTCAAGGTCGGAATAATGATGTTTCTTTCCCGGGCTCTTTGCACGGCCCTTTCGAGCGCTTGGGGATTCACAGTTAAATCGATCATAGTCATTCTCCTTTAAAGCCAGTAATGGAGTATTGGTGGATTCTTATTTTTGAAAAGCAATTGAACCCCGGAGAAATAGGTACATAAAAGATTTCACAGGGCAGGCAGGATCAACAGGATCGTCAGGATAGCGCGGCCTTCGGCTGAAGGGCTTCTCGCCGCAGGCGAAAAAAATCCCGTCAATCCTGTAAATCCTGTCTAAAAAATAAGAATCGAATCCATTCCTCATTCCTTTGAAATTCGTCAATCGTCATTCAACATTCATCATTTATTTTTTCCCCAGCCGGTCACCAACTGCTCGAGGGCCGCAACATCCGGTTCAATCCGAAACGGCTTGGTATCGACGAGATCGACCGCCTGCATGGCACCGGCAACATCCTTCAGCCCATTGCCCGTGTTGAGTACCACGATTTCTTCGTCGCCGGAGACCAACCGCCGGTTCACCGCGTTTACCAGGCCGGCATAAGCAGCAGCTCCGGCCGGTTCGGCAAAAACTCCGGTGCGGCGCGCCAATGCCGGTATCGCGGCCAAAATATCGTCGTCCGAAAGGCTGATGAAGGCGCCGCCGGTCTCGGATACAGCGGCCAGCGCCTTGATACGATCGCTCGGCAGCCCGGTACTGATGCTGTCGGCAAGGGTTTGGGCGGTTATCGGCGGTTTGGTGACAACATCTTCCCCGTTCTTCCAGGCCGTATACAGATAGCTGCTGCCCGCTGCTTGAACACCCATGAGCTTCGGCATTTTATCGATCCAGCCCAGTGCGACCAAATCCTTTAATCCCTTGTGCAGCGCCCCGATGATACAGCCGTCGCCCACAGAAACAAAAATTCGGTCCGGCGCCTTCCACGCGAGTTGTTCGCAAATCTCATAGGCTGCGGTCTTCTTACCTTCGGTCATATAGGGATTATATCCGGAGTTGCGGTTGTACCAGCCATAATTATTAGCGGCTTTGAGGCAAAGCGCAAACGCATCATCATAGGACCCCTTTACCAGGATGACCTGGGAGCCGAACACCAGCAGCTGTGCTATTTTGGCCTGGGGAGCGGTTTCCGGTACGAAAATCACATTAGCCTGCCCCACGCTGGCGCACAGACCGCTTAGGGCCGCCGCGGCGTTGCCGGTACTGGCCGTCGTTATGATGCCAGCACCCTTTTCCATGGCTTTTACCACCGCCACGGCACTGGCCCGATCTTTGAAAGATGCCGTCGGCTGAACTCCGTCATCTTTGACCCATACGGTTTTAAGCCCCAGCGCGGAGGCCAGCCGTGGTGCAGGATATAGGGGTGTCCAGCCCACTGCCAGCGGTGGCACAATTGCATCGGACCGTACCGGCAGTATGGGTTTGTAACGCCAGATAGTGAAATTGTCGGCCTGCAGAAGATTTTCCCGGCGGATCTGCCGTCCAATAAAATCATAATCGTATTGAACGTCAAGAACCCCATCGTAACCATGATCCGGGCAGACATAGTCAATTTCTTCGGGAGGATACCGCTTGCCGCAAACCAGACATTTCAAGCTGAGAATATTTTCCAATTTTTCAACCTGTCCTCTGTGATTTAAAAAAATCGAATAAATCCGGCCGGCCGTGAAATTCGTCGTCCCGCCGCAGTCGGATCATTCGCCATTCACCTTTCGCCTTTCGTCATTGGCCATTCGTCATTCGTCATTCGTCATTCCCATTAGCTTGGCTAAAAGAATAATTATAATATGTCAATGATTTTTATATAAACCATCAACCTTTTTAATCTCTTACAAATTTTTTGTAATTTAACGCCCACTCCAATTCTAATGCCCCGGCATCTAATCCGGATAAACTGGAAAAATCAAATAGCCGTCTGACGCCGTCTATGCCGACCTTGACATTACCCTGCTGAACATAAGGTGATGCTTGCACTCAAAAATAGGATGTGATAATCATCGACCACCTGCAGAGCTGATGGTATGAGGATGACCCCTTTAAGGGACCGGGGCCTCATCTGCTGCTGGTCGCTGACTTATATTAGTTCATAAGCCGCCGGTCTCGGGTTTGCCCCCATCAAACATGCCCTCGCAGTAACGATAGAACCTTTTAAATTCTCATCCCGATAGGTCGGGGCGGCTTTATGAATTGAGATGCCATGGAATAATTTATTATTTAAAAAGGAGGATAAAATGAGAAAAAACAAAGTATTATCAGTTTTGACAATTTTAGTTATCTTCACCTGGTTCCTTTTTGCCGCTGGTGCACCGGCAACGGCTGACGCCGCGGAACCCCAAAAAATTGCCTTCATTTATGTCAGTTCGGTGGGCGATCTGGGATGGAGCTATGAACATGATAACGGCCGCAAAATGCTGGAAGCCGAACTTGGCGATAAGATTAAAACCGCCATTATCGAAAGCGTGCCTGAAGGACCGGACGCAGCCAGGATTATTCGACAATATGCCATGCAGGGCTACAAGGTAATCTTCGCTACCTCCTTTGGATATATGGACCCCATGGTGGAGGTCGCCAAGGATTTTCCCAACGTTTATTTTGAACACTGCTCAGGCTACAAAACGGCCCCCAACATGAGCACCTACTTCGGCCGTATGTATCAGCCCCGTTATCTTTCCGGAATCGTGGCCGGAAAAAGCACCAGATCCAATATAATCGGTTACGTCGCGGCCTTTCCGATTCCAGAAGTTATCCGGGGTATCAATGCCTTTACTTTAGGTGCCCTTTCGGTGAATCCCGATGCTCAGGTACGGGTGGTGTGGACCAGCACATGGTTTGATCCGGTTAAAGAGCGCGAAGCAGCGGTGGCCCTGCTGGATGCCGGTGCGGACCTTATCGCCCAACATCAGGACACCACCGAACCCCAAAAGGCGGCCAAGGATCGGGGACTGCCAAGTATCGGCTATGACTCTGATATGCGCAAGTTTGTCGGCGACAGCGTGCTGGTCAGCCCGGTCTGGGATTGGGGTCCCTACTACGTAAAGAGGGTAACCGCAGCTTTAGACGGGACATGGAAAACTCACCAGTATTGGGGCGGAATGAAGGATGGGATCGTTCGTCTTGCCGAATTCAGTCCCCAGGTGCCCCAGGAGGTCAAAGATTTGGTGGCTGCCAAACAGCAGGCCATCCTCAGCGGAAAATGGGACGTATTCCACGGCCCCATAGTGGACCAAGACGGTAAAGAGGTGGTTCCCGCCGGCGGTAAAATGAGCGATCCCGATATGCTCAATATGAGCTTTTTTGTAAAAGGCGTTGTTGGTAAAGCTGGGAATTGAGTAACGTAATCATAAATATAATGTTTAACGTGGCCATTCAAATTGGGCAACCACATGAGATAATGGAATGGTGGAAGGTTGGAATGTTGGGATACTGGGTATGAAAAACGGAAAAAGATCTATTCTACGAGAACATGATTCCAATTTTCCAGTATTCCAATATTCCACTTGGAGTGAACCCCCTAACTTGAAAAACTTGCTGCCGACAGCTAACCACGGAAGTACTATTCAATGAGTTTCCCCCTTGTCGAAATGAAAGGGATCACCAAGAGGTTTCCCAATGTGGTGGCCAATGAACGGGTCGATTTGGAGCTCTATCCCGGTGAAGTCCTTGCCCTGTTAGGAGAAAACGGAGCGGGCAAAAGCAGCCTTATGAATGTTCTGGCCGGACTTTACCGGGCCGATGAGGGTGAAATTTTTATCCGGGGCAAACAGGTAGAGATCACCTCTCCCCGTGATGCCATGTTTCTGGGTATCGGCATGGTCCATCAGAATTTCATGCTGGTGGATACCATGACCGTGGCGGAGAATATCATCCTGGGGATGCAGGATCTGCCGCTTGTTCCGGATATGGAAGACGTCAGTCAACGCATCCAGCACCTCTCTGAAAAATACAACCTGCAGGTCGATCCTCAAAGCTATATTTGGCAATTGGGCGTGGGAGAGCGGCAGAGAGTTGAGATTTTAAAGTTGATTTATCGCGGTGCTGAGATTCTCATCCTGGATGAACCCACGGCGGTTTTAACTCCCCAGGAGTCCAGGGAATTAAATCGGGTAATCCATCAGATGACGGCTGAAGGCAAATCCGCCATTTTCATCACCCATAAAATGGAAGAAGTCATTGCATTTTCCGATTGGGTCCGTGTGCTTCACAAGGGACGTCTGGTGGCGGTAAAAAAAACCGCTGAAACAGAGCCCAATGAACTCGTACGATTGATGGTGGGCAGAGAGGTGCTGTTCTGTCTGAAAAAACCAAATCGCAGCTCGGGAGGTGTCGTCCTCGAGCTGAATGACGTCCGGGCGTGTGATGATAAAGGCCTTCCGGCCCTTGCCGGGGTGTCGTTCAAGATTCGCTCGGGTGAAATATTAGGCATCGCCGGGGTGGCGGGCAACGGCCAGAAACAACTGGCCGAGGTGATAACGGGGCTTCGCAAAACCACCGGCGGCCGCATAATAATCAACGGCGAGGGCATGACCAACAAATCGCCCTTTGATATGATCTGCTCGGGCGTCAGTCATATCCCGGCCGACCGCAACGTCCGGGGGATCGTCGGCGACATGAGTGTTGCCGATAATCTTGCCATGAAAGGCTATCGAAAAGCGCCGCTTACGGAAAAGGGAATTCTGCATCCCAAGAGAATCCTGGAACTGGCAAATCGCATGATCGACGCTTTCCGTATTGATACCCCAACGCCGCAGACCCATTCAAAATTTCTCTCCGGAGGCAATATTCAAAAGATTATTCTGGCAAGAGAAATCGATGCCTGCCGTGGACTGCTCGTGGCGGCCTATCCATCACGCGGCCTCGACGTGAGCGCCACCGAATATGTTCGCAACCAGATAATCGAGCAAAGTGAGTCAGGCAAAGCGGTGCTACTGATTTCCGAGGATCTGGAAGAGCTGATGACCGTTGCAGATAATATTGCCGTATTATATGAAGGCCATATCATGGGCTTCCTTACCTGTCGGGAAGCGAACACCGAAAAGCTGGGGATGCTGATGGCCGGAATCGGGGAAAACTCAATAAATATCAATTAAACGTCCATGTCACCAAAGTTAAACCTGCCGCCGGAATCGGGATCTTTTGTTTGGCCAT
>JASFFJ010000142.1:0-13210 GCA_050124355.1 Desulfobacterales bacterium
CTGAAGATGTTCAATGACTTTTATCCCCAGTCGCGTGACCCAGGCCGGATCAGCACCGAATGCCCTTTCCGCCATGATACTATTGATTGTCTCAGGAGCGATATCCAATACTGGCGCCATGTTCATGTTGATACCGACCCGGGCCAGCTCAGCGGCCGTTGTCTCGGCAAACTGGACGGCATCTTTTTCATTGGCCATATGGGGATTGCCGGGAAATTGTGAAAAGGGTTCTTTGAGCCTGGCCACCTGTCCACCTTCCTGATCAATGGCAATGAACAAGGGGGGTTGTCCGCATCGTTGCGCATAATTCTGAACCTCGTTGCACAGATGCTTTATTTGATCTGGAGTTTCGATATTTCTTGAAAAGAGTATGATACCACCGCTTTTGAGTCGCTTGATTAAAAATTTAAGGTCTGCATTGAGGTCGGTCCCATCAAATCCGACCATCAGACGCTGTCCGGCTAATTGTTCATTCGAGAAGGCTGTTGTCATCATTTTTTTGGTTCCTAAATGATATCCAGATATTTTTCCATAGGCGAAAATTACGCAAGGAGTGATTTGTTCTCTGCCGTTCGCCTTGCCCTGCCATAACTGTCACGAAACATCTGGTCCATGCGAGATTATGGTAGATGACGTTTTTAAGGTGGCATAAAAAAAGAGCAGCGTCAAATTTAGACTCTGCTCTTTAAGAGATTCTCCTGGAATCCATTAGTACTGGATACCAAGATGATGCTCAGTTCGGTTGAGCCTTCCCTCAATTTGATTGAGTGGGGTGTCAACTGAAGCTGTAGGCGATCGGCATGCACTGCCGGACAGTACACACCAGGAGCCACACGGTTTATCCGTCTCTGAACCCATATTGTGTTGAAAAGGCTACCCTAAATGCCGTTGTTCTCGTGTGGTATCTCCTCAATTTGGATTTGGGAAGTCCGTCAGAAAAGATGCACGCACATCCGAGAAGCCATTTTTCTAAACTTGCAAAACCGTGGGTTGCTTGTTTTATAGACGCATAGACATACAAGTTCTATGCCAAAATTTATATTTTATAGAATTATAATATATAACAGATAGTTGATTAGAATATTTAAAATCACCACATAATCCCCTGCCCAACGAAACCGTCAAATTTTCGACTCCTGTAACACTCATCATATCAAGATCGGTGCGAACATCGATACGTTTTCTGCAATCGCTAGCTCCCCTTACTGGACTCATAACATCTACGTTCGATAAAACCGGCGGTAGATTTATCCCAGACAGCTTCGTTTTCGTGGATGAATTTAGGAGGTCCATCCCAGGCACCACATGCTTTTACCACGGTCTCGCCCAGGGTGAACTTTCGCCCGCAGGCGGCACATCCCTCTGCATTGAGGGTGTTTAGTCTTTCAAGATCGATGATGAAACTTTTCCCCCTCTTTTTAGGCGTCTCCACAACGTGCCTCCTTGAAGTATTGAATTAATATTAATACGAAGGTAAGGGTGGTATGTTTGTGTGTCAACGGATACGTCACTTTTTTCGTCGCAGTTGATATTTACGTACGGCTTGATTGTGCTCTTTTAAGGTTTTCGAGAAATAATGGGTGCTGTCTTTTTTAGAGACAAAATAGATAAACTCAGTGTCGTCAGGAAAAAGGGCCGCCTCCAGAGAGGCACGGCCGGGGTTTGCAATGGGACCGGCTGGAAGTCCTCTGATTTTGTAAGTGTTATACGCGGTGTGGGTCCTGAGGTGTTTGCGGGTAAGATTGCCGTCAAAATCTTTTATGCCGTAAATGACCGTCGGATCCGATTCCAGGCGCATTTTCTTATTTAAACGATTATGAAATACCGAAGAAATGATGGGTCTTTCAACGGCTGCTCCGGTTTCTTTTTCAATGATGGATGCCAGAGTTACAATCTGGTGAACCGAAAATCCGAGATCTTTTGCCCGTTCTTGCCATTCGGTTGTAAAAACGGACCAGAACCGATTCAGCATTGTTGATATGATTTTATTCATGGTGACATCTCGCGGGAAAAAATAGGTATCCGGGAACAGGTACCCCTCCAGCGATGAGGCTTCAATGCCGTTTTTGGTAACCAAAGCAGCGTCCGTGGCTGTTTCGATAAAGTCAATTTTTGAGCCAAATTTGGCGTTTTCCACCAACACTGCGATCTGAGCAATGCTATAGCCTTCCGGAACAGTGAATTTATGGAGATTGACCGCTCCCTTTACCATGATTTCCAGTATCTGGCGGGGGGGCATCGCTGCTGAAAGGAGATATTCACCGGCTTTGAGATGTTTATCCGATCCATTTATGCGGGCGATTAAAATAAACTTAAACTTACTTTTTATAAGAGCTGCTTGTTCGAGTAGATTTGCGGTGTTCCTCAAAGTTTGACCCGGCTGAACACTAATGATAACATTTTTATGGGCATTGACATTCGTGGGCGTCTCAGCGTAGGTACGGAGCTCAACAATAAGCCCGGCTGCTGCACAGACAATGACCAATAGAAAAATTAAAATTAAGAGCAGCGTCCTTTTCAATTCGAACAGAGTTCCTTTCAAATTTAGATTGAGGAGGCGGAAACCAATAACATTTTAACTTAAACAAGCATAAAAAAAATACTGCGCCTTGTCAAAGGCGCAAATCAGCAGACATCGCTTTGAACCCCGAGGCTAACTTATTTGGAGACAAGCGGGGTGGGGCATGAAAATAATTTCCGCAAGAATATTTGATCATCCCTCATACATCGCAAATGCGTTACCCATCTTGAGCCGGGGTTTCGCTTGACAATCGTATGCTAAATTAACTATTTTAGATTCTTAGGTGTTGACATTTCGTTCGAGAATTATAGCCTTACCTGTCGTTGACAAGATGCTCGATATTGGCAAAGGGGATAGTTTATGGGGAAACCTAAGTTGAAGCAACATCATATCGATCGGGACTGGTGCAAGGGTTGCGGCATCTGTGTGGAATTTTGCCCGAAAAAGGTTTTGGAACTGGACAGCGAAGACAAAATCAAAGCGGCGCGACCACAGGATTGTATTTGTTGCAGGCTTTGTGAGCTGCGATGCCCGGATTTGGCGATAGAAATCGAATTGGAAAAGTAGGGTGCGATAAATGAGTGAAAAGAAGATATTCGTTCAAGGTAACGAAGCCTGCGTCGAAGGTGCCTTGTATGCCGGGCTTGATTTTTATGCCGGATATCCGATTACGCCTTCATCTGAGATCGCTGAAATTTTGTCTTACCGGCTCCCCCGGATCGGCGGTAAGTTTATTCAGATGGAAGATGAGATTGCCTCGCTGTGCGCAATTATCGGCGCGTCGCTTACCGGTCGCAAAGCCATGACGGCTACCAGTGGGCCCGGTTTTTCATTGATGCAGGAAGCCTTGGGATATGCCGTGATGGCTGAAATCCCCTGCGTAATCGTCAATGTTCAGCGGGGCGGGCCCTCCACCGGAATTCCAACCCATGGCAGCCAGGGAGATATCAACCAGGCGCGCTGGGGAACCCACGGCGATCATGCCATCATAGCGATGACGGCGTCAAATCACCAGGATGTCTTCGCGGTTACGGTGGAAGCCTTTAACCTGGCCGAAACGTACCGGACCCCCGTCATTTTATTGTTTGATGAGGTCGTCGGCCACATGCGCGAGCGTCTCCTAATACCCGAGCCGGGTGTCATTCCGCTGGTCGAAAGGCTTCGGACATCCGTAAAAGAAGGCGTTGATTATCACCCCTATCTGCCCAGGGAAGACGGACGTCTGCCGATGTCGGATTTCGGCAGTGTTCATCGCTACAATGTTACTGGATTATTTCACGACATGTGGGGATTTCCTTCCGCCGAACCCCGGGTCGTCCACGGCCTGCTGCACCACCTGGTGGATAAGCTTGAAAACCGCACCAACCTTCTTGCTCGGTATAAGGAATTTTATCTGGAAGATGCGGAGCATTTGCTGATTTCATACGGCTCGGCAGCCCGTTCCGCGCGGCATGTTGTGGAGAAAAGACGTTTGAGAGGAGAAAAACTCGGACTGCTGGAACTGCAGACCCTGTGGCCCTTTCCCGATACAATTGTACGCCAAAAATGTGCCGGAGCCATATCTGTGATTGTCGTGGAACAGAATATGGGCCAGATTTTGCGGGAGGTGAAGCTGGCAGTGGATGAGCCGCAAAAGGTATTTCTCGCCAATCGCATCGACGGCGTTTTTATCACCCCGGTGGATATCATGAACATCTTTCGAATAATCCAGGGTAAGGGAGTTTGACCTATGGCAGTAAAAGATTACCTGAGGGAACGATTTTTCCCGCACATGTGGTGTCCCGGATGCGGGCACGGAATGGTGCTCAATGGCATGCTGCAAGCCATCGAAAAGCTTGGCATGAGCAAAAACGAGATCGTTATGGTATCCGGCATTGGGTGTTCAGCGAGAATTTCCGGTTATGTCGACTTTCACACACTGCACACCATCCACGGACGTGCACTTGCCTTTGCCACCGGCGTCAAAATGAGCCTGCCCGAGCTGAATCTTATCGTGCCCATGGGTGATGGCGATGCCCTGGCCATTGGCGGTAACCATTTCATCCATGCGGCACGCAGAAATATCGATATCACAGCCATTGTCCTGAACAACCGGATCTACGGGATGACCGGCGGACAGTTTTCGCCACTGTCGGGGCCGGGCATCCGGGCCACAACAGCGCCGTTTGCCAATATCGATTACAGTTTTGATGTCGTTGAGTTGGCAAAGGCTGCCGGTGCCACTTTTGTGGCGCGAACCACCAGTTATCATGTTCAACAAATCGCCGATGTCATAAAAAAAGCCATTCTGCACGAAGGATTTTCGGTGGTAGAGATTCTAAGCCAGTGTCCGACCTATTTCGGACGTAAGAATAAAGCCGGTGATGCCGTGGACATGGTGCGGTGGTTTAAAAACAATACCACCTCGATCGGTTCCAAAGCGAAACAGGAAAATCCTGATTTGATTGAACGGGGTATCTTTGTGCAAATTGAGCGGCCGGAATACTGCAATGAGTATGATAAAATCGTAGAAACCGCCATGGGAGGACGGCACTAATGGAAAGATGCAGGATGGTATTTTCGGGATCCGGCGGTCAGGGCGTGATCACGGCAAGCATTATTTTCGCCGAAGCAGCCGTGCTATATGAAAACTTAAACGCCGTGCAGTCTCAGTCATACGGTGCTGAGGCTCGGGGAGGATCGACCCGCTCCGATGTGATCATTTCAGATTCGACGATTGACTATCCCAAGGTGATTCAGCCCAACGTGCTGGTCTGTCTTACTCAAGAGGCCTACAATAAATTTAATCAGATTATACGCCCGGGGGGGCTGTTAATCACCGATACCCGCTATGTCAAAACACAGAAAAAAGTCGATGCTCGACAAAGAGAACTTCCCATATACGAAAGCGTGATGAAAAAAATCGAAAAACCGATTGTTTTTAACATCTGTATGCTGGGTTCGTTGATCCGTATGACCGAGCTATTAACGCCCGAGTCCATTATGAAGGTACTTGAGACTCGAATTCCGCCAGACTTTCTGGATATGAACCGGCAGGCTTTGGATCTGGGGCTGACCCTCGGTGAGCGGTTTAAACCCTGAGCCAGAGAAATGACTATTGAAAATCGACAATCTTCAATTAATTCACCCCAACAAGTTAAAATACCAGGCAATCAAGGGCGTGCCGAAAAAAATATAGGTAATGCTGCCGATGGATAAAAACGGACCGAACGGCACCGCCAGTTTCATGCCTTTACGGGATTGCAGCATTGCGGCCAGTCCCGCTAAGGTCCCAACCAGCGATGCTATAAAAATAGTGAAAAGAACGCCCTGCCAACCCACAATGGCACCCATCATCGCTAATAATTTGATGTCGCCGCCACCCATACCTTCTTTTTTCGTGATCAGACTGTAAACCCAGGCCACGAGAAGCAAGCTGCCGCCCCCACTAAGGATGCCCAGCAGCGCCTCCTTGTAGGTGATGGTCGGCAGGGCGAAGCTGGCCGCAAAACAAATGGGTATGCCAGGCAGCGTGATGGCATTCGGTATGATACGATGATCTAGATCGATGAAAGTTACGATCAACAGAGCGGCGAAGAATAGATAATATGTCAATGCTTCGAGGGTTAGACCAAATTTTAGATAGGTCCCCAGCGCAAACAGGCCGCCCAGGAGCTCAACCATTGGATATCGTATGGAGATTTTTATTTGACAGTGACGACAACGTCCTTTCAGCCACAAATAGCTTAAAACCGGTATGTTGTCGTAGGCGGCGATCAAGGTACCGCAATTCGAGCACATCGAGCGGGGATGAACAATTGATTTCGATACCGGCAGGCGGTAGATACAAACGTTAAGGAAACTTCCGATGCAAAGTCCGAATACAAAGATCGATACTTCGATTAGGTAAGTTAACATGCACAATCCTTAAGGTTCATTTAATGTCTTTTTTGAAATTAAAGTCTTTTGAAATTCTAGTAACTATCTTATTATTCTGGCATGTATCGCAAAAAAAAACAAAGTTATATTGTCAAAAAAAAATTATGTATTATTATAATGCCTTGCATACTCGCAGTCCCCAGCTTATATAATGGGTATTCCCGAAATCCGGCAATTGGGCTAGCGGGTTTCGTCAGATAAATCTTTGATCGGGATCTTTATTGAGGGATACGTCAACAGATATAAATGGTGCTCATTTTTCTTAGAGGCACCAGGGAGTGGAAATGGCCGAAACTGACAGCGATGATTTGATCAGCATCATAGAAGATGACCAAAAAGATGAAATAATACCTGGCATCCTGCCCCTGATGCCCGTGCGAGATATCGTCATGTTTACGGATATGGTTTTACCTCTTTTTGTGGGTCGTGAGAAATCAATGCGGGCGGTACAAGAGGCGGTGGCTAAAGAAGGCTATCTGTTTCTGGCCACCCAGAAAGACCCCGCTATCGAGCATCCGAATACCGATGAGATATTCACAACAGGCACGGTCAGTCGGGTTTTACGGATGATCAAACTCCCCGATGGCGGAATCAAAGTACTCGTTCAGGGCTGTGCCAAAGCACGGATTGAAAAATATATGCGTCGACGATCTTTGTACCGCGTGAAGGTGTCGATGATTCAGGAACCATTTGTTGAAGACATCAGTTTAGAAACAGAAGCCTTAATGCGAAACGTCAGGGAGCACTGTGAGAAACTTTTGGTTTTGCGCGGCGAGATGACAGGCGATGTCATCACGATTTTGCAAAGTGTGGAGGAACCAGGCAAACTGGCCGATCTGGTGGCATCGAATTTAAGGTTGAAAATTGAAGACTCCCAGGAATTGCTGGAGATTGAAGATCCGTTGAAACGTCTGAAGAAGGTCAACCGGCTGCTTTCTCGGGAAGTACAACTATCGACGGTGCAGGCGAAGATTCATTCCGAGGTCAAGGATGAAATCTCTAAAAGCCAACGGGACTATTTTTTACGGGAACAAGTGCGCGCGATCTACAAAGAATTGGGAGATCATGATGAGAGCGCTCACGAACTGGTCGAATACCAAAAAAAAATAAAAAAGGCCAGAATGTCAAAAGATGCCGGCAGGGAAGCGGCCAAACAATTAAAACGTTTGGAACAGATGCACCCCGATTCGGCGGAGTCCACGGTCGTTCGCACCTATCTGGACTGGCTGGTAGATATGCCCTGGAGCAAGTCCTCTAAAGACATGATCGACATCATACAGGCCAAAAAGGTTCTGGATAAAGATCATTACGGATTGGATAGCGTCAAGGATCGTATATTGGAGTATTTAAGTGTTCGAAAACTCAATCCAAAAATGAAGGGTCCGATTCTGTGTTTTGTGGGACCGCCGGGTGTCGGCAAAACATCTTTGGGTCAATCTATTGCCCGGGCCATGAAACGGACTTTTATTCGTATCTCCTTGGGTGGGATTCGGGATGAAGCCGAAATCCGGGGACACCGTCGCACCTACATTGGTGCCCTGCCGGGTCGCATTTTACAAGGCCTGAAGCAATGCGGCACCAACAATCCGATCTTCATGATGGATGAAATCGACAAACTCGGATCGGACTTTCGGGGTGACCCTTCTTCAGCCCTGCTGGAAGCGCTTGATCCTGAACAAAACTCGGATTTCAGCGATCATTTTCTCAATCTGCCATTTGATTTGTCCAAGGTTATGTTTATCCTGACTGCCAACACAACCGATACCATACCGTCGGCCTTGCTTGATCGTATGGAAGTGATCAATCTTCCCGGCTACACCGAAGAAGAAAAGGCGGCCATCGCAGCCAAGCATCTTCTGCCACGTCAGATCAAAGAGAACGGTTTAAAACCCAAAGCGCTTTCGTTTAGCTCCGGTGCGATGCGGCGGATCATTCGTGAATACACCAGTGAGGCAGGACTCAGAAATCTAGAGCGTGAGTTAGGCTCCATTTGCCGTAAGGCCGCTCGCCAAATCGCTGAGGGCAAGAAAAAGACCTTTAAGATCACGAAAGGCAATTTACAAACTTATCTGGGAATCGCCAAATATATTCCGGAAATGGATCAGGAAGGAAATCAGGTTGGCCTGGCTACAGGGTTAGCCTGGACCCAGGTAGGTGGTGAGGTCCTTTATGTCGAAGCGACCTTGATCGGCGGAAAAGGCGAGCTGATCGTCACCGGGCAACTGGGAGATATTATGCAAGAATCCGCTCGAGCCGCCGTCACGTACGCCAGGGCCAATATCGGTTCTTTTGGCGTAGAAAAAAAGGACTTTGACAATCTGGATATCCATATCCACGTACCTGCCGGAGCAATTCCCAAAGACGGCCCCTCGGCGGGTATTGCCATGGCAACGGCTTTGATTTCAGCGTTGACGAATCGACCCATCCGCAACGATGTCGCCATGACCGGTGAAATTACGCTGAGGGGCAGAGTGCTGCCAATTGGGGGTCTGAAAGAAAAAGCACTGGGTGCCCTGCGAGCGGGAATTCATAAGATCATTATTCCTGATAAAAACAAAAAAGACCTTACGGAAATTCCACAGAATATCAAGCGTAGACTCGCATTTGTCCCGGTGCGACGCATGGAAGAAGTCCTGTCGGATTCTTTGGTTGACGGGGTTTTAGAAGGCAGAGGTCGGAAGACAGAGGTTAGAGATCAAAGGACAGAATCCCGATGACCGGAAAGGGATGCCAGAGACACGTACCTGGTATCCGCGATCCGAAGCCGAGAAATATCTACCATCAGCCACCCCAAGCCCTCTATCATTGGGGTCCGTCCAAGCAGGCCATAGTATGTTACCATGAAAATCCTTGCACTGGATACAGCGACCCAGTCCTGCAGTGTTGCCATCATTGATGATGAACAGTTGCTGGCGGAGTTGACCAGGGCCAACGTCAAAACCCATTCCCGACATTTAATGGATCTGATAGAGACGGTCTGTCTTGCCGCGGACCTCAGCGTCCGGGACATGGATGGATTTGCCGTAACCATCGGTCCGGGCTCTTTTACCGGCTTGCGGATCGGTATCAGCACGATTAAGGGCCTGGCGTTTTCCCTATCCAAACCGGTGGCAGGCGTTTCAAGCCTTGAGGCCCTCGCTTGGCAGTGTGCCCAAAGTGCCTATCTGATCTGCCCATTGTTGGATGCACGTAAAAAAGAGGTCTATGCCGGTCGGTATCGCTTTAAAAATAATAAATTAAAAAGAGACATCGCCGAAAGCGTCGTATCACCAGCTGAGGCTGTGAGCGGCATCCGGGAGCCGTGCCTCTTCGTGGGCAATGCAGCGCAGATTTACCGGGGGAATATATCCGCCAAGTTAGGAGAACTGGCGCATTTTGCATCCCCAGCTCAACACACGATCCGGGCATCCTCCATCGCCTGGTTAAGTATGTCCGGATTTCAAAGAAAACAAACTGAAGATGTCGCACTGCTGGTGCCACACTATATTCGCAAACCCGATGCTGAGATCAAAAGTTATGGTAAAAGGATAATTGGCTGAAATTTTAAGGTTATCCTTGACAATACCATTGGCTATTGTTAACAATCAAAATTTTATCAAAATGGACAAATATACCAGATCGGATCTTCCCAATCAGACGGCGTTTCCAATTGCAAGCGCCGGTTATGCCTTTATCATCGGCGCAGCCTTTGCAACGGCGGTGCTTGCCTTGTTGGGACTTACAACCTTGACCTTGGTCGGTTTGATCATAACATTATGTATTTGCGGATTTTTCAGAGATCCGGACCGGATTATTCCCGATGCCGAGAGCGTTATCGTATCCCCCGCAGATGGAAAAGTTATTTTAACGGAGCTTGCGGACGATACGCCCTTTTTTAGCGGGCAGACCATGAAAATCAGCATATTTATGTCGGTATTTAATGTTCATGTCAATCGAATACCCTACGATGGTCGGGTAAAAAAAATAGACTATCATCCGGGGAAGTTTTTTTCGGCGAATCTCGACAAGGCCTCCCTGGAAAATGAGCACAATGCCGTTTTCATCGAGATGGATAACGCCAGGCCACTGTGTGTGGTTCAGGTGGCGGGATTGATAGCAAGACGGATTATCTGCCGAATACAACCCGGGGATCACGTGATCCGTGGGCAGCGCTTTGGTCTTATTTGCTTTGGTTCACGTCTTGATGTTTATCTGCCGCCGGATATAAAACTGCGAGTGGCACCAGGTGACAAGGTAAAAGCGGGTACCTCCATTTTGGGTCATTGGGAACGTCCACGGTCATGACATGAAGATCGTCTAGTGGAAAAACCCATTACTTCTGCCATGCAGAATATTGGACGGCATCGTCAAAGGCTAGTAAGAAGTTACCTTTGCGTAAGACAGAATTTTAAAATTAGAAAAAAGTTGATTCTTATAACCAAGCGGTTGCTTTGGTTTTTGTATTTGAAAGGGGATTGGTCGGCATGACTGAAAGAAAATTAAATGTTGCTGTGGCCGGTGCAACGGGTGCGGTGGGCAATCAGATGATCAATTGTTTGGAAGAGGCTGACTTCCCGATCGACACCATCAAATTATTGGCTTCTTCCCGTTCGGTGGGAAGAACCCTGCGCTTTAGAGGCGACCTGATTGCAGTGGAAGAACTCGGTGAGGATTCCTTCAAAGGTATGGACATTGCACTTTTTTCAGCCGGCGGTGGCACCAGTCAACGGTTTGCACCGTTTGCCGCCCAAGATGGCTGCGTGGTTGTGGACAATTCCAGCGCCTGGCGGATGGATCCGGATGTTCCATTGGTTGTACCGGAAGTCAATTCCCATGCTATCGCCGCTCACACAAAAAAGGGCATTATCGCCAATCCGAATTGTTCAACGATTCAAATGGTTGTAGCGCTCAATCCGATCCACCAAAAATATCATATCAAACGTATTGTGGTATCCACCTACCAGGCGGTATCCGGTACGGGGAAAAAAGCCATTGATGAGCTTTTTGACCAGTCCCGGGCGATGATAAATTTTCTAGACTATGAAAAAAAGGTCTATCCCCATCGTATCGCGTTTAACTGCCTGCCCCATATTGATTCGTTTTTAGATAATGGGTATACCAAAGAAGAGATGAAGATGGTTCATGAAACCAGAAAAATCATGGAAGACGACACCATCGGGGTCACTGCGACCACCGTCAGGGTTCCGGTGTTTTACAGCCATGCTGAAGCCGTTAATGTGGAAACCATAGAACCCATTTCCGCATCGGAAGTAAAATTGCTTCTTGAAAAAGCACCGGGTATTCGAGTGATGGATGATCCGGAAAAAAATATATACCCCCTGGCAACGGACGGGGCCGGTCAGGATCTGACACTGGTCGGTCGAATCCGAGAAGATGAATCCATCCCTAACGGTATCAACATGTGGATTGTTGCAGATAACATCCGAAAAGGAGCGGCAACCAACGCAGTACAGATCGCACGGGTTCTGGCGGATGATTATCTATAATCATTGAATAAATACCAAAATCAATAGTCTGTTTTCCGCCTCTCTTCGGGCTTTAGACGCTAATTCTTAACGAGCTCAACGCCGGCGGATCAGAAACAAGGAGCAATCGTTGGATCGAGTACCGGTAACCAGAGAGGGATACGAGGCCCTCAAAAAAGAATTGGAGAACTTAAAAAAAGTTGAACGCCCTCGGAATCTATTGGCCATTGAAGAGGCCCGGGCCCATGGCGATCTTAGTGAAAATGCGGAGTTCGCTGCAGCCAAAGATCGACAGGGATTTATCGAGGGGCGGATTGGTGAATTGGGGTTCAAATTAGCAAATGCCGACATTATCGATCCGGATAAGCTGCCCAAGGACAGAGCTGCTTTTGGACACAAAGTTTTACTCGAAAATATTGATACTGGAGAAGATGTGGCCTACCAGCTGGTGGGACCGGATGAATCCGATATCGAGCGAGGACGCATTTCCATTTCTTCACCGCTCGGCAGAGCCATCATTGGGAAAAAACCGGGCGACGAACTGACACTCGAGGCGCCGGGTGGAAAGCGCATGTATGAGTTGGTAGAGATACTATAATTATGTTTGGGATTATGGAGGTTATTAGTGGCCCGTATTACAATTGAAGATTGTCTGAGAAAAGTTAATAATCGATTTTTGCTCGTTAACATGGTGGGAAAGCGGGTACGGCAGATCCGTGAAGGATCCGATTACCTTGTCAGCTCACCGAAAAATGAGGACATTGTGGTCTCGCTAAGAGAAGTTGCTGCCGGAAAAGTTGTACACAAGAAGGCGGATACAAAAGAGGGATAAGCTCCCGGCCTGCGACTGGCCTATAGAAGCAAGCCAGTACCCTTAATGAGCCAAAAAACTCCATCAGGTGTTACTGGTTATTTGTTATTCGATATTAGAGTATGATGATTTTTCCATTATATGGTTCTATTGCAGATGAAATATATGAATGGATTCTATCCCTCTGAAACAATGAACTAATAACGAATTACCCCCAATGAGTTGTTAACTCAATTTGGGCCGTAACCGGCAGTGGATATTTTGTTTGCACAACCGGAACCATTCAAATCTTTTTTTGCCGAGTGACCATAAGACATACAAAGCGCTGAACAGGGCCATGGGGAAGGCCTTGGGTCGTTACCAGATGATTTCCGATGGTGATCGAATCGTCGTGGGTGTCTCGGGCGGTGCAGACAGCCTCAGCCTGATGCGGCTGTTAACTGAGCGTCGCGCTCGAATTCCGATCGACTATGACCTGTTCGCTGTTTATATCGA
>JASFFJ010000143.1:0-13183 GCA_050124355.1 Desulfobacterales bacterium
CAATTTTTCAAATGAGGATATTCTCCCCGGTGTATTGTCCCAGAATTGATTGCAGTAAATGAAGCTCAGCTCCTGTACACAAAGCGAAACCGAAACACGCCCACGGAAGCCGGTGTTGTATAATATATTATTGTCAATCCAGGAAGAGACTGATCCACACAGAACCAGAATCAGTTTATGATGTTTGGAAAGCTCCGTATCCCATGAAATTTTCAACAAGCCGGGGAAATCCTTGTCGCCTGATGCCATCCAGGAAATTTCATCCAGGAGAACAACGGTTTTTGACTTACCAATAACAGAATTGAGGAGACTGAATGCCTGCGCCCATGAAATCGGGGATTAAAGGGGGGAGAGTAGTATTTTTAGACAGCTGTGACCCGAATGCGGCCAGTTGGTCTTGTTTTTTGATGCCTTTCCGGGGGGCAAGACCTTGAATATTAATAAAATTGGCGGCATGCCTACCAAATTCCTCAATCAACCTACTCTTTCCAATACGCCTCCTTCCTTTGCATACCGCAATTGACGCCTTGTCTAAATCGAGTAAAGATTTTAGAGAATTAATCTCATCATATCTGTTTATAAACATATTAGATATCCTGTTTTGTCTATACTTATGTAGCGAGAACAGCACGGGAAGTCAATAAAAGAGTCACGAAAATCAGAAAATTGAAAATATGTGACTCAAAAATTTTTAAAAAAAGAGTCACGAAATTTGTATAAGTTCAGTTTTGTCAATTAAAAAAAGATTGCTGAAATGGACTTTGGGCGGATTTTTCAACTGATAACGACCTGGGAATGACGAAAAAACGGTGTCGGTGGACGGGGACATCACAAAAGGGTTTGACAGATAGCAGGGTTTTGGCGAGGACGAACAGGATTTCTGTCAGTATCAGCAATTGGCAATGATGGCCAAAAAGAATGGGTCGGGCATCTGTATGCGCGACCCATTACCTGCCTGAATATTTCATGAAAATTAATGAATAGTTTTAATAATATTTAATAACAGCAGGTTGTGATAATTTAGGAAGTAAAGAATAATCCCAGATAGGTAATAATGATGACGGACGATATCTTGCTAATTTTCACCCGTTGGGCGAGCCGGAGGCTTTCATATGCTGCGTTGCTAGCGATTCGAAGTAAAGAACTACGACGTCACCCTTAGACGCCTTGCCTATGAAAGCCTCCGACTCGTGAAATATCCAGGTCTTACTTACAAAAACCGCTTATTTAGATTATTAACGGCTCCATTCGAATTCATCCCGCCGGTTTTCTGCACGGCCCCATTCCGTTTCATTTGTGGCTGAAGACATGAAGTAGCCAAAGCATGAAGTTGCAATTCGATCCTCGGAGATGCCCTGATCAGGCAGGAATTACTTGGCAGCCATCGCCCGTTTTTAGCCAAGTACTTTGTTGTACTTCTCGGTACCCTTGTTATCTGGCAAAAGGCACCCAGTACTGAGTCATTTCTTTTAACATTTTTTGATTGTCGGCATCTGATAGAAAGCTGTTTGCTGATTCTAACAGTGCGGTATTGTCTTTTCTGACACCCCAGGCCAAATTTTCTCTCGTTAAAAGCGCAAACAGGGCCGTCAATCCTTTGTCTTCATTTTCAGAGGCCATATAGAGAATCATGGGGGCATCATAGATAAACATATCAATATCCTTGTCAATCACAGCCTTGGCGGCAGCTTGCGGTGATGAAAATATTTCTTTTTTGACGGTGCTAAAACGTTCGTCTACGAAATATTCACCAAATGTATTTTTAACAACCCCGATGCCCGAGCTTGTCGCTAAAGAAAAAATACCGGTGCTGAAACGAACAGAATCTTCCCTTCGAATTAATGCCATTTGTCCACTTTCCAAATACCTTCTGGTGAACGCAATTCTGACTTCTCTTAGGGGGGTCTGAGTCATTCCGGACATGATGATATCAGTCCTGTTGTCCAACAAAGCAGGTATCTGATCCTCCCATTCAAGCTCAACAAATCTTAAGGATTTACCTAAATATTTGGCAAGTTCTTTTGCAAAATCAGCCTCCAGGCCGACGATCTCCCTTCCCTTTTTAAAGATGAGCGGCGGTGCATTGGGTGTGACCCCAACACGTAAAATATTGATGTCAGTTTCAATTTCGGTAGATTCTGCCGCCTTTTGGTCGGTTAATGCACATCCCGTAATGAAAGATAAGCTTGCAGCAAAGAAAATCAGTACCCTTAGGTGTTTGATGGTCAATTTCTTTGGCATTCTTTTTGTCCCTCCGATTCGATCGGTTCACCATATCACACACTTTAACCCCAATCGAGTTAAAAAACAATTGAGAGTTATTAGTATAGTTGGCTTGAGGCTGGGAGGCTGGAAAGCCCGGAGATTCACAAGTTTTACATTCTTTTATTACTTTTCCAGCAACTCTCGGGCATGATCCAGTGTCGTCTGAGTGATTTTCTCACCGCCCAGCATTCTTGCAATCTCGCGGTAACGATCTTTTTTGTTCAACGGTTGAATGGCAGTTCGGGTCCGGCCTGCATTAACTTGCTTGGTGATGCTGAAATGACGGTTACCGAATTTTGCGATTTGAGGCAGGTGGGTAATGCAAATAATCTGATGATGATGCGCCAGTTCGCGCAGTTTGCGGCCGACCACTTCGGCCGTAACACCGCCGATACCGGCATCGACTTCATCAAATACGATGGTCTCTACCGCTCCGGTCTCAGCCAATATGGCTTTCAATGCCAGCACCACTCTGGAAAGCTCACCGCCTGAAGCAATGCTCGCCAGTGGTTTTAATTCCTCCCCCGGGTTCGGTGCAATCATAAAAGTGGCACGGTCAACGCCGGTTTCAGTGATGGTATGATGGTCGGCTGTCAGATAAATGCTTGTTTTTTCTTTTGGTGTGACGGGCCGCAAAATTACCTTGAAATCGGTATGAGGCATATTAAGGGAGTTTAATTCTTTGACCACCTTCAGTGCGAAATTAGCGGCCGCCTTTTTCCTTTTTTTCGAAAGCTGCATCGATCTTTGCTTCAATTGGCCATGTAATTTAGATAGCTTATCCTCCACATCTTTTATTTGCGCGCTTATATTTTCTACCTTAAATAGCTCTTGATCGATAACTTCCAAGCGAGAGAGAACGTCTTCAAGCGATCCACCGTACTTACGTTTTAGTTTGTTGAGTGTGTCGAGCCGTTCTTCAACAGTTTCAAGCCGCTGTTCATCCATCTCTAGTAGCTGTAGATACGAACGCAACTCTTCAACCATGTCCTCGATTTGATACGCAGCCGTGCCCAGGGAATCGGCCTTGGCGGCCAGCAGAGCATCGATCCGGCCGGCATTTGTCAGATTTTTTTTTACTTCCAATATTCGTTCGATGACAGATCCGGACGATCCATAAAGTTCTTCAATGCTGGTATATACCGTCTGATATAGCATTTCCGCATTTTTCAGACGCAATCGTTCGTCGTCCAACTCGGTGTCTTCTCCCAGGATCGGATTGGCTGCGATGATTTCATTTTTCTGGAACGTAAGCAGTTCGATTTGTTCGGACCGGCGCTGCCTGATGTTATTCAGACGATCGAGTTTCTCGACCAACGGCAGAATCTGATGATAGTTGTCATAGGTCTGACGACGCAAGGCCATCAATCCCCCGTATTGGTCAAGTATCGCCAGGTGCTGGTCTTCTTTCAGCAGACCCTGGTGGGCATGCTGGCCGGAGATACTAGCCAGATTTTCGGTGATGTTATTTAGCAGCCCGATGGTCGCCAGGCGACCGTTAATATAGACCCTGTTGCCGTCGGAGCGTGCGATAATTCTTCTGATCAACAGCCCTTCACCCGGATCGTAGCCATGTCTGGAAAGGGACCCGGCAATGCTTCCGGATGGAGAAATTTGAAACAATCCTTCCAGCTCGGCGGTTTTGGCACCGGTGCGCACAAGATCTGCGGAGGCCCTGCTTCCGAGGAGCAGATTGACGGCACTGAGGATAATCGATTTGCCGGCACCGGTTTCTCCGCTCAAGATGGTAAGGCCGGCGGAGAAGTTGATTTTAAGATCGTCGATGATGGCAAAATTACGAATGGATAGTTCTTTAAGCATTGCCCGTAGTTCAGATTTTGCTATTTGGTTAAGGGCGGCAAATATGGATTTATCCCGTATTAGCAGACTAATTGGACACTTGATGTTTTAACAATCCTAACATATTGAATTGATGATCACAATTTACTTAATCAACCAGTCAACCGATAAACTATACAACGAGGTCTGTAAATACTTTAGAAGCCAGTATATAAGAAATCGAGTGCGGCGATAATTTCGTTCCGCTGTTCTTTCAGGGAGGCTATCTTTTCTCCTAAAGCACTTCTCGGAACACCGGCAAGTTCCGAACTGGACATGAAAACCGCTTCGCCTTTGATCTTGAACCGAGGATTGAGATGCTTGACGGCCCTACCTATCAGTGTAGCGGCGACGAGTGGGACTACCACGCGCGTGGCGAGGTTATCGAGAAGGTCGGCTTGAAGATCGAGGAGATATGGTACCGTCTGATTCGTCTCTTTATTCGGATTTTGATAGACATCAAACTGCGCCATCAGAAGCCTCGCAAACCATTGCTAAATACGCCTTGTTCTTCGATGCGGCAATTGTAAGCGTCAATGGCCTCCCGGTTTTCTTCCCGCCAGGCCCGTCTCTTCTCTTCAAGCAGCATTTGAGCCAGGCATCGCTCCAAGGTCTGTGAAAGGTTTATACGAAGATCCCTGGCTTGCCGCAGAAGATCACTGTTGAGGCTTAGGTTCGTGGGTTTTTTGCGAGCATTGGGATCATATAGTTGAATTGCCATTGTCAAGGCCTCCGACGCACATCTTTAATGCGCCTAAAATAGCCGTATCAATGCGCATTGTCAAGCCCGATTTACAGTAATGTTTATCAATTTTTCACTTACCAACGGTTTCCAAATAGGCAACACCCCAATTTTGGCAGGGACGGTCTCTTTTTCGATTTTCCTTTACCAATTCCTATTTTTTCCAAACGGGTTATCTCTGCAATCTATAAATCAATATTAGTCGGAATTTGAGAGGACATTGAAATAGAAGGTATGCGCAAACAAAAAGTGATTGCCCGCGTTAGGATATCATTTTGTTACGTTTTAGTAGCAGCTAACCGCAATTCTGGCCTGACAACGGAGAGAAATGATATCTTAAACAATTTGGGAAGCTATTTTTTATCGATTGGAAAAATTTTAGGTTTAAAATAGAATAGCTGTGGTCATGTGTTAAATAACAGTGAATGTGAGCACATTACTCAAAAGCTATTTCCAAGATTGTGAAATCATCGTCAAACTCTTTCTTCTGAGCTAACTCCTCTGTATAACTGAGAAGAAAATCCAAATTGGATTGTTCCATATTGAAAGATTGTAAGCTAAACTCCATAAATTTATTTATTCCCCAAATCGAGCCATCCTTTTTGGTGATATCGTAAACTCCATCGGAAAAAACATAAAGACGAGAAGGCCGGTTAATCTCCTGAATCTTACTTTGATAGTCGACATCCTGTTTGCCTCCCATTATGAAATTGGGAGTTCGTAGCTGCTCCATCCGAATTTGATTTGAATCTGACCTGGAAAATAAAAGAGCTGGCGGATGACCTCCACTCGAATATACCAGTTGTTCTGAAGATTTATCGTATACTCCATACCAAATTGTAAAAAACATATCGTTATGCTGTCCTCCCGGGAATGCTTTGTTTAGCGAAGTAAGGACTTGCTGGGGATCACAGAAGTCGGTTTTTGGTAAAGCAAGAGATCGTAGAACGTTTATAACCGAAACAGATAAAAGAGCGGCTCCCCGGCCATGACCACTGACATCGAGCAAATACACGGCAAAATGATTATCGTCTATCCAATGGTAGCCAAAAGAGTCGCCTCCCAGGGAAGCCGAAGGAATAAATTTCCAATTGGTGATCAAAGTTCCTGAGATTATCGCCTTCGGTAGCACTGCTTTGACGTACCCCGCCGCATCGGAGATCTCATTGTTCAGTCGTTTTAGATCCTCAGTCTGCTCAAGGAGGGTCTTATTGAGCAATACCTCTGCTTTTTTCTGGTCCGTAACATCTCGAGCAACCTCAACAGCAACGGTGATGTTTCCATTTTCATCCTTGATCGGAGCAGAGCTAACCTCCATCAATCTCATGCCACCATCAGACAATTCAATATCCACGACTGCTCGTCTTTCCTTTCCGTCTTTAAGAACCTCGATAACAACACAGTTTTCACACGGCGTCTTTCGACCTCGGTACACCTCGAAGCAGTATTCGCCAGGTCCTGATCCAAATAATTGCGAGATGATTTTGTTTTGATATTGAATTTTTAACTCTTTATCTATCAATGTAATTCCATCGCTCACTGTATTTAAGATTACATCCAAAAAATTATCCTTCCGATTTACATCAGAAATGATATCCATTATTTACTCCTGAGGTCATTAATAATTAATTGGGAATGATAATTAAGTCCTAATGGCTATCACAACTCATGATTAAGTATTATGATGGTCCAGCGCCGCTTTCATTCTATCTAAAGCCTTCCTTAATAACTTGCGGGGACATCCAAAATTTAAACGTGCAAAACCAGGACCATCAAATTCAATCCCATCCTGAAGCCCGACTCCGGCTTCTTCGAAAAATTTAACGGGATTGCTCAAGCCACTGTTACGCATATCAATCCAAGCTAGATACGTCGCTTCTACAGGGGCTATCGCAAGAGAAGGCATTTGCCTGATGGCTCCTGAAACCGTTTCAAGGTTTGCACGAAGATAATTCAGTAATGCTTCATGCCAGTCGGCACATTCCGAGAAAGCCGCCATTGTGGCTGCATAGCCTAATGCATTGGGCATCGATACGATACCGGCCATGGCATTTTTAAACTGTTTACGGAGTTTTCGGTTGGAAATCACGGCAAATGCACAGCCAAGGCCGGGCGTGTTAAACGTTTTGCTCGGCGCCATCAGGGTAATGGTACGGTCAGCTATTTCAGGGGCCAGGGTGGCCGTCGGAACATGGACTTTGTCTTTAGCCAGAATCAACCCGCTGTGGATCTCATCTGAGCATATAACAATGTCATATTTGTTGCAGATTGCGGCCAGTTCGGCCAGTTCGCTGCGTTTGAATACTCGCCCAACCGGATTGTGCGGGTTGCAGAGAATAAACATTCGGGTTTTGCCGGTGATCATTTTCTCGAGCCGATCAAAATCAAACTGCCAGCGCCCCTCGTCTTCCTTCAACGGTACTTTAACCAGATTTCGACGGCTGTATCCCGGAGCTGTCAAAAAGGGTGGGTAGACCGGCACGGCGGTCATGATGTCATCACCATCCCGGCCAACCGCACGGCAGGCCACATTTAAACCGGTTACCAAACTGGGCAACCACACCAGCCATTCGGGGTCGACGACCCAATTATAGGCTTTTTCCAGCATTGAAACGATTTGGTTGTTTAGCTTCTTCGGCGGTAGGGTATAGCCAAATACGCCGTGTTCCACCCGCTTCACAATGGCCTTTAAAACCTCCGGGGGCGATCGGAAATCCATATCGGCCACCCACATGGGGATAATGTCCCGGGATCTATATTTCTCCCATTTCAGGCTGGCTGTGCCACGCCGCTCCACCGGTGTATCAAAATCATATTGTTCTGAATTATTCATTTCCTGCCTTCCGCCATTGTTGATGGGCTATTAATGTCTTGTTAGTTAGATCAAATGAAATTCTTAACCGCAAAATTCAGAACTACTAATGTGTCGTAAAATCTTATGCACCACAATTGTTTGTGGTTGCGCCAACAATACTGATCTAAAGCGAATCGTTCTGAATTTTATTTCTTATTTTTTCACGGTTTGTAGCAAAATATCCATAGGCGTCGATATTTGCTTTTTATAGATGCTGTTGTATCTTAGGTTTAAACTCAATTTTTCTACAATTTTTGCAGCTTCCTTTAATATCACGGCCTCCCGAGAAGCTTATCTGACTGAGGTCAGGAGTCCTTAAATTTTATTCAGTAAAGCTTGAATTCCAATCTTTGTCAACACAGGTAGGAGAGAGCAATCTCCTATTCAACGCTGCTAAGGAAAGATCGCTTTCTGTGGCATACAACCATATTTCCATGTAATTTTTCAGCGACAGGTTCGACCACTCTTATTGAATAACCATACCCAACCCGGATAAGCCGGAATTGAAGACTGAAGATTGAAAATTGAAGATTTGTGATTTCGCTTCGCTCTGTCTTTTCAATTTAAATCGATAGAATTGCTTAAAAATTCAGTCTGACGATGACATAAATCCTGCACAAACATGATAGGATTTCAATAAATAGGTACTAAAAACGAAATATGAGTTGTAAATGCAATGATTCTTTAAATAAAAGAGTGGAGGCAAGGAAATTTATCATGAGAAAATCAGATCTTCTAAACTTTGTTTTAAGTCTGGCATGCTCAGTAACACTGTTGGTCCTAGCAAAAGCTGTATTGGCGCAATCGCAGACCGCTTTGTCTCGGTCGACGAATTCGGAAACCAAATGCGAACCGACACCGGAGGATTACCTCGGTCCCTTTTACAAAGCTGGCGCTCCGTTTCGCTCACGTGTTGGCGAGGGGTATCAATTAACGGGGCACGTGATGTCTTCAGGGAATTGTACCCCCATCGCCGAAGCGGTGATTGAACTATGGCTGACCGGCCCCGATGGATCCTATGATGATGATCATCGTGCCACAATCTTTCCCAATGACTCGGGACAATACCAGTTTGAAAGCAATTTTCCGCCCGGCTATTCCGGTCGCCCGCCTCATATTCACATTCGGGTATCTGCAAACGGATTTAGAACCCTGGTGACCCAGCACTATCCGTCTGCCGGTCAAAAGGCCGGAGAATTTGATTTGGTTTTGGTCCCGATAAATTAAGATGATATCGACGACCTTCATTTTGGCCATAGTAACGAAAGAAATAAAATTCAGAACGATCACCCCAAATTCAGGCTTATTGACTCGATTTCTGAAATTTTTGTTGTATCAGATGTTACGACACATCAGTATTTCTGAATTTTGCTCACTCATTATAATTCACAAGCACAAAATCTGTTCAATCAATATTGTACTTGACATCCAAGCATATTTTAGGAGATTTTGATAACGTCCCATTGCTCAACACAATCTGATGTCTTTAAAAATTTGGAAAATAGCAAAGAAGGGAGGTGGTAAAATCAATATCCAGAAGTCAAAATAATGAAAAAACTGTGGCCTAAACCATAAATAAGGGGGGTTACCATGAAAACGAAAAATACATTGTTTTGCTTAATCGTCGTCTTGGCCGTCTTCACATTTTTGATGTTTGTTAAAACCGACGTTTCCTGGGCCAAATCTATGACATTGAAGGTGTCTCATCAATTTGCCGCGGGAGATGTTCGAGACCAGATGGGTCGCGTATTTGGCGAGATGGTCACCAAACGAACCAACGGAGAAATCATATTTCGCCACTATCCGGCCAAATCATTGTATAAGCCAAAAGAGCAATGGGATGCCCTGCGCAAGGGCGCGCTGGACATGTCCGTTTTTCCCCTCGATTATGCTTCCGGCAAAGTGCCCCAGCTTTCCGTCACCCTAATGCCCTGTGCGGTGGCAAACATAAAACAGGGACTTACCTGGCGAAATAAACCCATCGGTAAAAAAATCGAGGCTCTGATGGAGGCCAATGGCGTCAAAAACCTTGTCTGGGCGTGGTTTGACGGCGGCATGGGAAGTAAAATAAAGCAAGTAAAAGTTCCGGCCGATGTGAAGGGAACCAAACTGCGGGCTGCCGGGAAGAAGTTTGAATTTATGATGCGCGAAGCCGGTGCGTCCATCACCAGCATGCCGTCTTCGGAAACCTATCATGCGCTTTCCACCGGAGTTCTGGATACCATGATGACCTCTTCTGCTTCTTTTGTCTCCTACAAGCTGTACGAAGTGCTCAAGTATATCAATGCACCCAGAGATTTCTCCATCTGGTATATGGCGGAAAACCTCATCATCTCCCAAAAAACCTGGGATCGTCTCACCCCCGAACAACAACAGGTTTTTATGGAGGTAGCTGAGTGGATGCACGAGAACTGGATCTACGACAATTTTAAGACACTGGTGGACAAATTGATCAAGGCCTATACTGATGCCGGGGTTGATATTCATTATATGACCGAAGCAGAATTTAAGGCGTGGTTGGAATTTGCCAAAGAGACAGCCTGGAAAAACTATGCTGAAACCGTGCCGGGTGGGCAGGAATTGCTGGATCTGGCGAGCCAGGCTATGGAATAACTATAGGTTGAACTTAGAACGGATCAATTACTCAATACAGGGCAAGATTATGAAACAGCTTTGGACACTATTCACCCGGATAATTGATGGGCTAACTTACTTATCCGGCTGGATTGCAGCCCTAAGCCTCCTCGGTGCGGCCCTTATCGTGACCGAGGGGGTTCTGGTCAGGAAGATACTGGGGATTTCAACCATCTGGCAAATAGAGGCATCGGTTTTTTTATTGATCTTCGTTGTTTTTGGCGGCGCTGCCTTCGTCCAGAAAAATGAGCACCATCTCAATGTTGATCTGGTGATCATACACCTTTCTCCCAGAACACGGGAAATCACCCTCATTGTCGTATCCATCATATCCTGTGTGTTGGCCGCTGTCCTTGCATGGTATGCCTGGCCGATGTGGTGGGAATCCGTTGTTGGAAATGAGCATTCGGAATCCCTTTGGGGACCGCCCCTGTGGATTCCTTACCTATTTCTACCCCTCGGAATGACGCTGCTATTTCTTCAATATATTGTCTATATCTGTGACAAAATAACAAAACTCAAAAAAGGTGAAATCAGCAAAGAAGCAGAACGGTTTGAGCTGAAGGACATCGATGTCGTAAGGAAAACCGGCAATGAGTGAATATGTCATGGCGATTCTATTGTTTGGAAGCGCATTCGGTTTGTTAATTTCCGGGATACCCATTTGGGCGGGGTTGGCCGGCATATCGCTGATATTCATTCTGATCTTTTCTCCACAGCTTTTGGAAACCATGCCGTTTGTGCTGCATGGCAGTATGGACAGCTTTGCACTTCTGGCAATACCGCTGTTTATTCTGCTCAGTGCCCCCATCGCGGAGTCTGATGCAAGCAAGGATTTATACGAAACCCTGCACAAATGGCTTTACAAAATCCCCGGGGGCCTTGGTATTGCCAACATGATCGGTTGTGGTATTTTCGCTGCTCTGTGCGGCTCCAGTCCGGCGACGGCAGCCGCCATCGGCGGCATTGGAATTCCGGAAATGAGAAAGCGCGGCTATTCTCCCGCCTTGAGCACGGGACTAATCGCCCATGCCGGAACATTCGGCATTCTGATCCCGCCCAGTGTGACCATGATCCTTTACGGAGTGGCCACCGAGACCTCCATCGGCAAGTGCTTCATTGCCGGTGTGCTGCCGGGTATTCTCGAAATTTTTCTAAGTTGTATCTGGGTCGGAGGTGTTTTCTTTTACCGCAAAAAGGTGCCGGCCAGGCCCGGCGCGATGTATTATATCGAAGACCGGGCCCAGATGGAACGTTTTTCATGGACAGAGCGCTTTGCCTCCTTAATCAAAGTACTGCCGTTTGTCTTAATCATTATCGGAATCATGGGATCTCTGTATGGTGGTTGGGCAACGCCTAGCGAAGCCGGCGGATTGGGAGCGGTGCTCTCCCTTATCTTCGTGATGACCATTTATAAAATATACAAACCCGAGCAGCTCTGGAAGATATTTATAAAAGCCCTCAACGAAAGCAGCATGATATTAATGATTATGGCGGCGGCCCTGTTGTTCGCCTATGTCTCCTCCGATTTATATGCGACTCAGGCCTTGGGAGAGCTTATATTAAAACTTCCATTCGGCAAATGGGGTATTGTTTTTTTGATTAACATCTTACTGTTGATCCTGGGATGTTTTATCCCGCCGGCAGCCGTGATCTTAATGGTTGCGCCTTTGCTGCTACCGATCATACAGGGGCTGGGGTTTGATCCCATCTGGTTTGCGGTCATCATGACCGTGAATCTTGAAATCGGTCTGGTGACGCCGCCAGTGGGGCTGAACCTGTATATTGTCAAGAACATCGCACCCGATGTTCAGATGTCCCATGTATTGCTGGGTGTCATCCCTTTTGTGATCATAGAAATTCTTGTTATTGTTAGTGTCTGTATCTGGCCGGAATTGGCGTTATGGCTGCCGAATAAGATGATTGGATAGCGCGGTTCCCGATTGGGTTAAAACCAATTGGGAGTCATTGGTTTAGTAGGCTTGAGGCTGGGAGGCTGGAAAGCTTGGAGGTTCATAAGTTTTACAGTCTTTTAGCATCCCGGAATTCCGGCTTTCTGGCTTCCCAGCCAATAACATTAAAAGGACCATCGTCATATTTCAACAACGAACGACAAATCAGCCGGGGCGGATTAATACCTGATAAAGCTTTATTCGCTCATTTTGCTTATTAGAAATGGGTTTACTTTGTGTCTTTGGAGCCTTTTTTCCGTTTGTCCGAGTTAGGTAGTGATTAAAATGGGGAGGGCCGCATGAGCATTGCGTCGCTTGGGAGTTGTTTTGCTGAAACCTTTCTAGCCTGCAAGAACAAAACAGCGATCACTTTTCTGCGGGATGGTAAGGTAGAAACGGAGCTCTCCTATCTTGAACTCTATCGGGACACAAACCGGTTGGCCAACGGTTTTTTAGCTCAGGGCGTAAAAAAAGGAGACAGAGTCATCCTTTTGATCCAAAAATCAGTGGTTTTTGTGGTCGCCCATCTGGCGCTGCAAAAAATAGGGGCTGTAACCGTGCCCTTGAACACCGGATTTAAGAAATCAGAACTTCAATACCTGCTCGGCGACGCAGATGCCAGTTTAATATTAACGGAGCCCGGCAAGGAAGCCCTCATAGGTGGAATCGATCCAAATCTTACCACTTCTATCGTCGACACCCGAGTACCCTATCATGATCTGGATATTTTTGGCGCAGCCTCCGAGGAATACCCTCCGGTTGTGGTCAGACCGGCCGATCCCGCGCTTATTATCTATACATCCGGTACCACCGGCAAACCCAAAGGGGCAATTCTCACCCACCAAAATCTACTCCATGATGCCCGTAATATTATCAATATCTGGAAAATCAGTGAAT
>JASFFJ010000144.1:0-13139 GCA_050124355.1 Desulfobacterales bacterium
CCGTGACCCGTTTGATCGAATGTTGGTGTGTCAGGCCCTGGAACATAATTTGACCATTGTAACTGTTGACAGCACCTTCCAGGCCTACCCTGCTCCGATTCTGAGTCGCAGCTAACGGACGGTCAAAAGCAATCAGGGTCGCCGAACCGGCATTTAGATTTCAGATTAGATTTTTTTGTCTGTTTTCGAAGTTCATACCGGATTAGCCCCCGGCCCGCAACGTACTCTTCCTTAGCGAACATTCAGATCTAATTCTTTCTTTTTTTAACCTAAGGCGGTTTTTGAAAGCTTGTAAGGCAACGACTATGGGCACTCATGGCTCAAAGACCAGCAAGTTCATGGCCTTAGTTGTTTTGAAGAGACAAAAAATTATCAAAACATCTTGTGTAACATTCTACTTAACTGTGAATAAAATTACACATGTTTTCAAGATATTGTATTAGGTGTCATTATTCAACTATCCGTTTTCCTATCAAAAATTCAATAGGTTCAAAAAATTAAAGCCAGAATTGGTTTTCCCCACCGAATACTAGCTCAAACATTTTCATTCAATTCGATATTTTGCTTATTTTCACTCAAGTCGCAAGAAATAAGATATATTATTTTAATAAATTATAACAAATATTTAACTATCACTTTTTTGTTCATCAATTCAAATATTTTGTCATTAAAAACTACCATTAGTTAAATGAAGAAATTAGCTTTTTTATTAGAGTGACTGACAATCAGAAGTTTTATAACAGATGAAGCTCTGAATATTATTTGGCAATACGAATAAGCATGATCTTCATTTTGGCCTCAATCTTGCAGTAAAGGAGGCTTCGCTTTTAAATCCAATGCCTTATTTACGAGACCTTATTGATGCCGAATGGAAATATTTATGGTTTTATCCTAAGTTTGGTTAAGATTGTTACAGATTTGGCGGGCTGGGTATGGTTGGATGATAAACAACTGGAACCATATGGCCTGAAACAGTTTGAAATACGATCAACTGAGGTTGCGAACAAAGCGTACACACCCATTGGTGAAGATTGGTATATTAATTTAGATGAAAAACTCATTGTCGCGCCTTGCGAAGACGAACAGACGCGATGTGTGTTTAAAATTATCAAGAAATAAAAAACGGCGTTAAAAAATACCGTGCTGTAACAAGTCGAATTTTCATATTTCTAATAATCGATTCTGTCCTTCATTCCGGGCGGAACGCCACGCTCAACTTCGGCTTTCGCTTTTCTTACAAGCCTTCAATAGGCCGTATCTCTGCAGGATTCCAGAGCTTTTTCAACCACAATCTTGAAACTCTCTGGGACGCCATAAGATAACATCCGTGTCCCTACAGAACACGTCGATCCTTCCAGAAACGCCCTACCTGCCAAATTCAACCCCCATAAGCCTTTCGTCCATTTCAAGAATCTCATAGCCTATACGTACGACATACTTTGAAGAAAAATCCGGATGCCGGCGACGCGTCAATTTCGACCTCCAACAACTAAGAGGTCTTTGCCTGTCAACAGATAAGACATCGCAGACATGGGCCAACACAGCTTGAATCGATCCTATCGGAAATTTGATTTAATAAAGATGGGTAAAGCCTACAAAAATAATTTGGGATCATGCACAATCATTCAAGATATCGCGGGATGCTCCCAATAGGCTCCCAAAAAAATAAAAAAGAGGTTTCCGATATCGGCTAACCCCTTTATTTTACTGGTGCGCCAGGCAGGATTTGAACCTGCGGCCTACGGATTCGTAGTCCGGCGCTCTATCCGGGCTGAGCTACTGGCGCATTGAAAAATGATTTGAAATTTGAGTGGAACATAAGCTAAAGTGGTTTGGTTGTCAATGGATTTGTTGATTGGTTCTGGATTCTCGATACTGGATACTGGATTCTCGATACTCGATGCTGGATTCTCGATACTCGATGCTGGATACTTGACGCTCGATTCTCGATGCGGGATGCTCGGTATTGGATGCGCGATACGTGTTGCGGATTACGGAACTTTCGATTTGGATTTAGGATTTCAGATAAACATGATTGTTTGAGTTGACAGGATTGAATAGGTTGATTGAGTAAAAATAAAACCTGGCATTTGTCTTCCAATCTTTCCGAATTCCCACTTCCGAATTCATTTTTTTGTCTTCCGGCCTCTGACATCGGTCATCTGGTTTCTGAATGTCGGGGGCTGGATGAAGATTATAAAAGGCACAAGGCTGAAGGCGTAGGGCGCAAAGTTAACGAAAATCATGGCGGATATCCACGAAAAATTCATGGAAACTGCCCTTCAGGAGGCGAAAAAAGCCGGAAAAATTGGTGAAGTTCCGGTGGGCGCAATCGTTGTTTCTGAAAATGGGGAAATCATAGCAACTGCTCACAATCAGCCCATCAAACGGGTTGACCCGACCGCCCATGCGGAAATGCTGGCGCTGCAAAAAGCCGCATTGGCGATCAACAACTACAGATTGCTAAATACAACGCTTTATGTTACCGTCGAACCGTGTATTATGTGCATGGGCGCCGTCGTACACGCCAGGATTTCACGTCTTGTTTTTGGTACCACGGATCCCAAGTGGGGAGCGGCAGGATCATTGTACAATTATGCAGAAGATGATCGGCTCAATCATCGGGTTGAAATCATTCCCCATGTACGTGCAGATGACTGTCGCAGGTTAATGCAGAATTTCTTTCGTTCCAAACGCAACTAAATTTTCTACCCTGCATAAACAGAATTGACGAAGCTAATTTTATTTTGCCTTGTCTGTGTGGGTCTGTGGCTAATTGAAAAGGAGAAAGCGTTGTGGCAAATACAATCATCGTCGGAACCCAATGGGGGGATGAAGGCAAAGGTAAAATTGTTGATCTACTGGCCGAAAACGCTGATATGGTGGTTCGTTTTCAAGGCGGAAACAATGCCGGGCATACCATGGTGGTCGGAGGTGAACAATTCATCTGTCATTTGATTCCATCTGGCATTCTGCAGGACAAAACCTGCATTATCGGCAACGGAGTTGTCGTCGACCCCGCCGTTTTACTCAAGGAAATAGATGGCTTGAGCGCAAGGGGCGTCGATGTAGGCCCCTCTATTCTTAAAATCTGCGAAAAAGCCCACTTGATCATGCCCTACCACCGGCAGGTCGACCATGCCCGGGAAAAATTTAAGGGAGATAAAAAAATTGGAACCACCGGACGCGGCATCGGTCCGGCCTATGAGGATAAGGCCACCCGCCGGGGAATACGCTTCGTGGACTTGCTGGACCCGGAAGTTTTCGGTGAAAAGGTCGAAACCATCCTGGATGAAAAAAATTTCTACCTAAAAAATTACCTTTCTGCCGAAACCCTGAACGCGACGAAAATTATCGAAGAGTATCACGGCTATGCCCAGCGGCTGGCACCCCATGTCACCAATATTTCAGTGGTCATAAACGACGCTATTAATACCGGACAGCAAGTCCTGTTTGAGGGCGCCCAAGGGACCCATCTGGACATCGATCATGGCACCTACCCTTTTGTGACCTCTTCGAATACACTGGCCGGAAACGCCTGCTGCGGCGCGGGGGTCGGACCCAAAAAAATCGATTCGGTCATCGGGATTGCCAAAGCCTACACCACCCGGGTCGGTCAGGGCCCTTTCACGGCTGAATTGTTTGATGAAGTCGGTGACGCCATCCAAAAAAAAGGTGCCGAATTCGGTGCCACCACTGGAAGAAGACGCCGCTGCGGCTGGCTGGATACCGTTATACTGCGAAATTCCGTCCGTCTCAACGGTCTCACCGGTCTGGCCATCACCAAACTGGACGTACTCGATGGTCTCAAAGAATTGAAAATTTGCACCGGCTATGAGTACCAGGGGCAAGTGTTAGAACATTTTCCGGCAAGCCTCAACGTCTTGGCGGAATGCAAACCTGTCTATGAAACCCTGCCGGGCTGGTCGGAAGACATTTCCGATATAAAGAAACTGGAAGACTTGCCCGTAAACGTTCGAGATTATCTCGATCGCATCACCGAACTCACACAAACGCCCATAGATATCATATCGGTCGGTCCGGACCGAGTACAAACAATTATTTTAAAAAATCCGTTCCTATAATGCATGGAGCATAGCGCAAAGGGCAAAATGCGATTTCACTGACAGGTTCAAGGGCCGTTGCCTTTGTTTGTTGGGTGTTGCTTGTTGCCGGCTGTAAGTTGGGATTTATTGGTTGAATATTTTATAGATCTTAATGGTTGATTGAGTTGATTAGTGGAATGGTTGATTAAGTTTATTGATTAAATACGCTACGCTATGTCAGCTGCGGGTGGCTTGTTGTATGGTGGGCTTTGTGGGCCTTTAGCCATTTGCCATTAGCCTCCCAGCCTTCCCGGCTTCCTGGCTTCGCTAAGTTTGCTGTCGGTTGTCCGTTGAAATTTAAAAATTGTCACAAAAATCATACGATTGATACAACCACCCCCTACAGACAACCAACCACGGGCGACTGACCTTTCGAATTCTGACTTAACTTCGATTACATTTTTAATTGACAATTTCACACAAACCGAATACAAGAGACTCTTCAGTCGGGACGTGGCTCAGTCTGGTAGAGCACAGCGTTCGGGACGCTGGGGTCGCTGGTTCAAATCCAGCCGTCCCGACCACATATCTGTCCGAAATCAATGTTTGTTCTCAATTAAATCCTGATCAGTGAAACCGTCTGGTGGCTACTTTTCAGGATTTTTTGTTTCAACCGCCACAAGATAAACCAATTTTTTATCGCTCTAATCATTCTTTTGATGTACTGCTAATACTACTCTCAGATCTTCGCTGTTATTTTTTCAGAATCACCTTTTTGTAGGATAAAATAGGTGATCTCCGGCGGAGCCCCGATCCGAAAGGGAAACACTAGCGTTCCGATCCCGCGATTGACATAGGTGTATCCATACGGTTCTTTAATCAGTCCCGCCTGATAGCGAATGGGGTCTTTGATTGGAATAAAGTGATGTGAAATGAGCGGAATCGCCACTTGACCGCCATGGGTGTGGCCGCAAAGGGTGAGGTCTATCTTTGTTTCGTTTTTAAAGTCCTGCCTCACATCAGGGTTGTGGCAAAGCAATATTTTGAATTCATTTGAAGGGACTTCCTGCAAAGCATCTTTTAAGCTACAGGAAACCCAAAGATCATCCGTTCCGGCGACGTACAGGTCTGAACGCCCGCGGCTTAGCTTGATGGAACTATTGCGCAATACCCGAATGCCGACGTTTTCCAGCTCGTTCACCAGGCGAAGCTCGGCTTTTTTGCTCCCCCACTGATCGTGATTTCCCAGCACCGCGAATTTATCACCTTCTTTCAAGTTCCCCAGAACATCGACTACCATTGAGATATAGTCGCCTTTACCGGAGGGAATCCATCGCTTCCAGAAGTTGTTGACCGAGCCGGTGATTATGTCTCCGCTGATGACCACCAGGTCTTTTTTCAGTTGGTTGATTTCCTTCACCACCTCCATCAAATAATCCCTGCCCACCCAGAAACTCGCGTGCAGGTCTGATATTTGAACGATTCGAAAACCGTGAAATGAAGATGGGAGATTGGGGAAGCCAAGACGGACCCGCTCTGTTTTTAAATTGTTACGACCTTCATAACCGATTCCCAATGAGGCTATCACCGATAGGCGAAAACTATTCTTGATGAATGATCGCCGGCTTATTGTTTTATGTAGAAAGGATTTCATTTTGTCGTACTTAGGTCAAATATCTTGTGTTAAAAAAGATTGCCCCACTTTGTGAATCGAAAACAAAGTCTGGACTATATAAGTATTCGTCAAAAACAGATCGAACTTTAAGTAACAGCACTGATGGTATTTTCGTAAATTGTTATTTTTATACCATAGAAAGTATCATTGCCTTGACACTATACCATATATTGTAGTACAGAATAAAAAATCCAGATGAAAATAGGATCCTAAAGTAGCTGATAAAACCTGAATCTTTCATGAAGATTAATTAAAAAAATTTTAATAGCTATTTAAAAGAGGCAAATTTTGAGTAGGAAAAAGAAAAAAAGCATCCTAAATAAAGAAAAAATTGATAAGCCAAAGATAAGACCAGATCAAGATGCCTTGTCGGCAAAGTGGGGAATGGTATCTGCTATAGCTGCATGCATAACAGCCTTTTTGTCAGCGAGTGTTATAGTTTACACAATTGTTCAATACATTCAAATTTCGAAATAAAAAAAGCCGGTATTCTCAATTCCCACCTTACCTAAAGCAAGCATCTTTGGAAACACCCAAAGGTGCCCCTCTTTGGCAACAATGTTTTATGAAAAGGCACTTGCTCAAGAACTGCCCGACCTGTTCTGGAATTGCATCAAGGACTCGTAGTGACGCGCTGCAATTCTATTCGCTCTGTGGAGATAAATGACGACGATGCCGGTCAAGATGATTGACGTTAATTTTAGGGCAAGTTCAACCAGTCCCATGGATTCCTGATTGGCTGTCGGCCCTTTCCTCTTTTGGGATACTGTCATTCTTTGCATTGCACTTTCTTCGAACGCAGGCCTATTGGGCACAACCCTTTTTTTGAGTTCGAGAGGTAATGCTTGCCCGGCTGTGACCGGTTCCTTTTTCTCAACCGGGATGTCTGTATGTCGGCCAGTTGAATTGCCGTGATTGGGAATCCCTGAAGATGCTGTTTGAATCACACCGGGTGGATGACTATCGATGCCGGCTTGTGGCGATTGCATAGGCGCCACGTGAACAGCTTTTCCGACAATGGATCTTTCCAAGGGCGGTACGGCGGTCGAGTTGGGCCGCATGTCCTGCAATTCATTTTGCGTCGATAGGTGTCGCTTGCTGTCGGTTATTGGGATTTTCTCAGATTTGATCGTAACGATCGGCTTTTCCTTCTCATCTTCAGTTTGAATTCCGGGTGATGCTTGAACGGGCACAATTTGTGGGGGCTCGCCGACCGTGGTGATTTTCAGCCGTGACTGTTCTTCCGATTTATCTTCACCGGTCGGAATTTCTTCGATCATCGATGGCTGTGCCGAGACATCATTCCGTAACGCTTTATCCGGCGGTATCGTATGCATGAATGTTTGTTCTTTATCTGAAATTTGGACGTTTGGCGATGGGTTCGAAGAATGAATCCTCTCAATTGGTTCCCCGGATGGCATCTCAACCGCCACTGTTTGTAAGTTTATTTCTGCTACCGGCACTTTTGACAAAATTTCCGATAGATATTCTGCATACACCCACCCCTTGCCGTGGATGTCTCCTTCGACATCAATCTTACTCCAAAGTCCTTGTTTTTCAATTATCCTGACTCTGTGACCCTTGGGGACGATACTCAAGATGACGCCGTTTGAGCTTGGATTTCTCCTGAGGTTGACTCTCGCAGTGGTCTTTGCGTCCCATTTTTCAGCAGCACCTGCACCAAATACCCAGCATAGGAGCATCCAGAAGGCAACAAGGAATCGGATATTTTGGGAGCCGATATAATTGATTCTCATCAACTTTCCTATCTAGTTTCCATCCACAAATGGTCTTTTTGCCCAATCTCAGCGTCAATCTGCGCGCTTGCTTGTGCGGCGTAGTAAACTACGCCTCCGCACAAGCGCTTGATTTCCTTGACCTTGGACAAAAATCCTCATTTCTGAATTGGAAACACCAACAGGTGCCCGTCTTTGGTAACGGTCTTTTATGGACGGGCACTATCTAATCATTTCAGTCAATATTTTGACAGCTTCAGGATGGTTTATCAAAGGGCATTCATATCCCGGAGCCAATCGCAACAATTAAACGCCGCTGTCTTCAGCAAAGATGGAATGATAAATTCAAGACTTGTGAGATGAGGTTTGCATGTTTCATGCCACTAAAATGATATAAAATATCTAAGTTTCTTTTCTAATCGGAATAGCGGCTATCCGGCGACGGGAAACCTATAAATGGTTGTGTACTCGTATATCGCGCCGGGATCAAGGTATAAGTTACGGTGATCGACAAATTTCCGGGGTAGCCTTCTTCGCCGTCTGGGCTTAAATAAGTCAGTTCTAAACCAGGACCAGCATCATTTTCGATTTCCCGTGGGCACCAAACAGCTTTATCGAAACCATGAACACCGCCATGCAGATGATTGTCGCCATCATTTTGAGCCAGATGATATTCTTTATCATTTAGATTAAATCTGCCGTTCGCAATTCGGTTGGCATAACGACCGGCGATACAGCCGAAATAGCAAGGTCCGTTGATATACTCCTGCAAGGAATCATATCCTAGGGTGACATCCCCTCTATTGCCATCACGATCTGCGACGATTAAAGCAACCAGCGTTGCACCGTAGTTGGTAATCCTGGCTTCCATACCATTCATATTGGTCATTGTATAAAGATCCACCGGCTTCATGTCATCGGTGTGTCCAAAATAATGTTTGATAATGTCCATTTCTCTACTATCTTCGACCACGAACATCTGGAGTATTGGAGTAATGGCGTATTGGAAAAACTAAAATCCAACACCGGTCTCAAATAACATTAAACATAAATAATAGAGGTTCTATAATACCTATAGTTTACGAGCGCTAGATCATCACGCCAGCACTCCAACACTCCAACACGACATCAGTTCTTGAAACTCTACAGGCATCACGGATTATCCCTGACATGATCATGAGAATATAAATGTTTAATTAATAAAACATATTTTCATATATTTAAAAAATATTCTTAATGTTATACATCACTTTTTAGGCTGTCCATAATAGGCACCCTCGCCGTGTTTACGCCGGTAGTGTTTCTCCAACTGATATTGAGGTAGTCGGGGCGCTTTCGGATTCAGCGCATTGGTGTTAATTTCCATTTTTGCCAGGAATTCAACAATTATTGCATTGTGAACAGCATCCAGGGGATCGGGTCCCCAGACAAAGGGGCCATGATTGGCCACGAGCACCGCCGGGATTTCGGATGAATTTAATCCGCGAAAAGTCTCCACAATGACCAGACCGGTATTCTTTTCGTAATTCTCGATTGTTTCGGCGGGCGTTAGTTCGCGGGTTACCGGGATGTCTCCACAAAAATAATCTGCATGGGTCGTTCCCATGCATCGAATCGCAACGCGGGCCTGGGCGCAAGACGTAGCGAATTCAGAATGGCTATGGGCAATTCCACCACTGTTGCCAAATGCCCGATAGATCTCAAGATGGGTGTCGGTATCTGAAGAAGGGTTCAATTCGCTGTCCACCACCCGGCCCGTTTCAAGGGAGACACAAACCATATTATCAGGTGTGAGGGAATCATAGGGTACACCGCTGGGTTTGATCACCATCAATTTTCGCACACGATCCACACCGGAGACATTGCCGAAAGTAAATAGAGCAAGACCGCTAGCATTCAGTTGCATATTGGCTTGATAGACTAACTTTTTTAACTGATTTAATTGCATGCTGTGCCTTTCTCCCAATCGGGTTCGTTAAGTGAACACTCCTCTTGGGAGTTATTCGTTATTAAAAGGGTTCTCACCCGGATAAAGCGGTTTTTCAGTCAAGGGTGTGAAGATCGTATCGATCCCCAGTAGTTTAAAAGCATCATAAAGAATCCCGCCACAATGATCAAACGCCACCGCTGCATGATGATGAAAGCGACCGAGCAACACCTGGCGATAAAACCGTCTGAAGCCAGGCAGGTACGCCGTGCCGGTGCAGCCAAATGTTTTGGGATCGAGATCCAGAAACTCCCCTTCCATAATATAGGCCTGGAGTGCATCCCCGCTGCCATGTATCTGCAGAGCCGTGATCGGTGAGGCCGCTATTTGGCCTTCAATGGTACCGCGGGTGATGTCCGGTTCTCCTGCCGATTCCATCAAGCGATTCATGATAAGCTGAAATTTCATGGATGGGTTTTTCAAGCGCCTCGGGTCTGTGTTGCCGCAATGAAATAGCCCAACCACATCCTGCAAGGGGTAATCCGCCAGGGTCGCATCCAGATCCGCTGGGATGCTGTGATTTAAATCAAGGATGGTCACACTCTGATCGGTGGCATATTGTCCCAGCAGTTCTGCCGCCAGGGAATGAGCGTCATTTTCACAGGCAATCGGAAATCCTCTGGCAGCCATGCGGGCATTGATATAGCATGGTACGTGTTTCAAAACCTCTTCTTGCTCCGTCCAACACTGGGTGGTCATGCCGGACAATTGAAGCTTTTCCCGAAAGCTTAGGACGGCTTGCTCATAGGCAGCCAGACGATCTGCAAATTCCCCGACCGGCAGTGAACTCATTTCTGCCTGCATCGAAGCAATGATACCGGACAGATCCGATTCGGCAATGGCGCGACGGGCTTCATTCGCAAGATCAAAAAAACCCAATTCCTCTATCTCCACCCCCAGTGAACTGATGGCGGCTAGATTATAGTTACAGGTCTCAAAATCCCTGGGGCGTGGGCCGAAAAGTCCGAGGGTGGCATTGCGGATTCCCTTGACGACTTTCATAATGCAAGCAAAACGATTAATTGCCCGGGCGCCCTGCTCGGCAGTGACCACCGGATCGGACGGCAGGAAAACATTGGGCATGAGATCACGTTTTTTCATAGCCAGCATTGCCGAAAGCATTCCGCACAGCGCATCGCCCCGGTCGGCAACCATTTTGGAAGCTGTTTCCTCGGCCGCCGCCATTACGGTCACCGGACCGGCGAACTTTTTGACAAAAAAGGCATCCTCAATTTCCGGCGAAAAATTGCCCAGAAACAGAACAACCCCGTCACAATTTGCATCCCGAATCTGGCGCACGGCCTCCAAAGCGTGCGCTTTGGATTCGATAATCCGGCAATCGCCTTCGGGGACAAACAATGACAACTCACGCTTTTCACACTGCGCCAGAAGCTTGTCGGTTCTAGTCGCAGAAAGTTCGCGCGGGAAACAGTCTCGTGAAGCAGAAACCAGCGCAATTTTGACATCGGGTGAAAACGTGCCAAGTGGTAGATACATTTTAATTCCTCCCTCGTTGGTACAAATTTAGTTATCTATCAGCGAAAAAAAATATTATTTCAGGGACTTAATTAATTTACTTTATTTGCGACAAGATTCTCGATACTGGATACTCGATACTGGATACTCGATACTCGATTCTGGATACTTGATACTGGATGCCGAATCACGATCGGTAGCGTGCTCCAAATTCTGAGTCTGATTTGACTGGTTATTCTTCTATTTTTATTTCCGAAACTCCTGCCGATGCTCGGCAGATATAGATGGTAGCCTGTCGGCCGGTTACCGGGCCGTAGTTGGTATCAATGGTTTTGACCAAATCATCAACCGCTTCTTTCTCTACCAAGGCGACCATGCACCCGCCAAACCCGGCACCGGTCAGACGGGCGCCGTACACACCTTTAACGTCCAGGGCCATATCAACCAGCCAGTCCAATTCCGGACAGCTGACTTCAAAATCATCTCGTAAACTGGCGTGCGACGCCGTCATCAGTTCACCAAAGGTTGATAAATCTCGCGTCCGCAGGGCATCTGCGGCAGCCAGCGTTCGGTGGTTTTCCGAAATCACATGATGCGCCCGCCGCTGAACTACGGCTGACATTGCATGGGCACGTTCCCGCAATGCTGCCATGCTGACATCCCGCAGCACGGAGACGCCAAAATGCCTGGCAGCTTTTTCACAATCTTCGCGCCGGAAATTGTATTCCATATCCATCAGGCCGCGGTGGACGCCGCTGTCAACGATTATCACGGAAGCTTCGAGCGGCATCGGCAGGTTTTGATAGCTTAAATCACGACAATCGATGAGAAGAGCATGATCGGCTTGCCCCAAACAGGCGATAAATTGATCCATAATACCGCAGCGCATTCCCACAAAATCATTTTCGGCTTTTTGGGCTGCCAGTGCCAGGTCCTTTAGATTGATTTCAGATTCCGACAATTTCAACAACGCAAATCCCACGGCGACTTCAATGGCCGCCGATGAACTCAACCCGGCGCCAATTGGAATATTGCCGCTGACGACTGCATCCATACCGCGCAGCTCACGTCTTTGCTGGAGCAAGGACCACACGATGCCTCGAAAATAGTTGCCGCATGGATTGCCGGAGAGTTTCTCAAGGTCATTCTGGATACCAAATCGATCCCACTGTTTAAAGTTATGGGCAAAAATGTTAATCCTTGAATCATTCCTGGCGCTGGCCGCTACGAATATCTGCCGATCAATGGCCGCCGGCAGCACATAGCCGGCGTTATAATCGGTATGCTCCCCGATCAGGTTGACACGGCCCGGCGCCTGAAAAAGGCGTGGTGCCATATCAGCGGGGAATATATCATCAAAGGCATCGAGGGTTTGTGAAATCAGTCTCAACTGACTTCATCCCGTATTCGCTTCAGGGTTTTCATCACATTATTTTCTCCGCGACCGAAGTAATCGTGCAACCGCAAATACTCGGTATACAACCGGTCGTAGATTTTCTGATTTTCAGTGATGGGTTGATACATTTCTTTTTTTAATCCGGCCATCTGCTTCACGGCGTCAAAGATCGTATCGTAGCCGCCGGTTGCGCTTCCGGCAGCCACAGCGCCGAACATCGCTGAACCAAGCGCCGGGGTTAGTTTGGATGACGATATCTTAAAATTTCGACCGGTCACGTCGGCGTAAATTTGCATCAACATTTTGTTCTGCTCCGGCAACCCGCCGCAGGCCACCAGTTCATCCACTTTGACACCGTTTCTCTCAAACGCTTCGATAATAACCCGGGTGCCATAAGCGGTGGCCTCGATCAGAGCGCGGTAAATATCCTCGGGTCTGGTGCCCAGGGTTGCGCCGATGATGAGTCCGGACAGGGCTGCATCTACCAAAACAGATCGATTCCCATTCCACCAATCTAATGCCAGCAAGCCATGTTGGCCGGGTTTTTGGGTGACGGCTTTAGCCTCCAGCAATTGATGCACACTGATCCCTTGTTTGCCCGCTTCGACAGAATAGGCTTCCGGAATGCAATTGTTCAGAAACCAAGCAAAAATATCTCCAACACCGGACTGCCCGGCTTCGTAACCAAACAACCCGGGAATGATGCCGTCTTCGACCACGCCGCACATCCCTTCCACCTGCCGTTCTTCTTCGCTCAGCACCATGTGACAAATGCTGGTTCCCATGATCATCACCATTCGTCCGGGTTCGGCGACGGTAGCAG
>JASFFJ010000145.1:0-13096 GCA_050124355.1 Desulfobacterales bacterium
CATGCGAGTCGTCAGAAAAAAGAAGAACAAGTCTTCCTTGCCGGCAAAGCGCTCACGGGCAAAAACGTAAGATGCCGGCACGCCTACTAAAAGTGACAACAGCGTGCTGGCTAAGGCGACGATAATGCTGTTGCCGACCAAGGGCAGATACTCCTTGTCCAAAAAGACCTTCGGATAGTGCTCAAATGTTGGAGAGAACATCCACTTGGGTATCGAAGTCAAGGCATCTACCCGAGTTTTAATCGAGGTTAGGAACATCCAGATGTAGGGGGTCAGCGCGATGATGACTACCGCGATAATAATCCCCAGTCCCAAATTGCGCCAGGCCCTGCTCATGTCCTGATTTCTCCCATCCCCTGTTTCCATGAGATCGCTTTATAAAAAATCGAACACATGATGAGCACCACCAGATAGACCATGAAGGCGACGACAGATCCATAGCCAAAATCCCAATTTCTAAAATTAATTCGCCAGGTATAGATAGACAACAGTTCTGTGGCCGTACCCGGGCCTCCTCCGGTAAGGATAAAAACCTTATCAAACTCTTTGAAGGCATCGATGCCGCGAAGCAGCATGACAAGAGCGATGATGGGACGCAAAAGCGGTAGGGTTACATCCCAGAATACGCGCAGAGGCTTGGCGCCGTCCATGATGGCCGCCTCGAAGGGTTCCTTTGGAAGACTCATGAGGCCCGCCAGAATGACAAGGGTTACAAAAGGCGTCCATTCCCAGACATCGATGGCGACCATGGTCCACAGCACGAGTTTATAGCTCGAAAGCGGCGCTGTCTGGGGGGCCATCAGAGCAATTTTCCTTAAATAGTAGGTAAACATGCCGAATTCACCGCTTAACAGCAATTTCCACATCAGTCCAACGGCAACCGGCGCGAGCATCATCGGCATGAGGATAAGTGTTAAAATGATGCGTTGTGATTTAATGACATTAAATATCAAGAGTGCCAGGCCCAGGCCGAAAAGAAACTCTGTGCCTACCGAAGCAAAGACAAACTTAATCGTTGTTAAAAAACTCTCCCAGAAGATTGGATCATCACGCAAGAGTTTTCGATAATTCTGAAAACCAACAAAATTGCCGTCATGATCAGGTTGAGAAAAGCTCAGGTCTGTAAAGGAGAGCCCCACCATGTAACCGAAAGGACCTACTAGCAATACCAGAAGAAGAATGAGGGCCGGAGCTAAAAACATAACACTCACGCCTCTATCCAGTAGGATACGTTTCCAGCTAATGGTAGACACGCTTGCCTTTACCTTATAAACCTGAATTGAAGATTTGTATTATCGCTCTCCGAGGCGTAGGCGTAAAACCCCTACGAGCCGGAGGCTTCGCTCTGTCTATTCTATTAAATCGACTCATCGATAGCATTCCCTTCTGAGCCGCACGATCTTCAAGCTGGAGGCTAGAATTTTCAATTTGCCTACGCCATAAATCATGTGCAAGCATGATATGATTTCAATAAAAAAGTAGGAAACGGATCGGTTCCAGGTTTGGGCTCCGCCCAGGGTATTCAACCCTATACACAGGGCTTAAAGTATGCACACGATGGGTTTATATGGTCAATCCAAATAATGTAGTATAGAATTACGAAAATCAGTCTCCTAAAACCTTTGAACCTTGAACCCTGAACCTGGAACTGATCATATTAGGTATTATTGATATATACCGCAGAACCGTAAAGTTCGCAGGGACTATTTGGCATCATTTAACTGGATACTTCAAGGGTGCCTTGTCCCCCAACAGTTTGTGAATTTCTAATGCTGCCCAATCCAGCGCCTCTTTTGAAGATTTTTTCTCGGCAAGGGCGTCGCTGAGGGCCAGGACGATAATGTCGGTCATCTGGGGCGATTCCGGGAAAGTGGCTTTCGGCAGTGACGCGGCATTGGTGTCCATAGCAGCCTTAGAATAGGTAAGTTTCTTGACATCCTCATGGGCGTAAACATCAGGTCTGGGAGAAGCACCGCCGTTGAGGTGTTGCTCGAGTTGATTGTCATATTGCAGCGCCCACTGAATGAAAAGGTACGCGGCCTCTTGATTTTTGGAATAGGTCGGAATGAGGTATGTCCAACCCTCCACCTGACCTACCTTGCCGCCCTTTCCCTGAGGCACCATATCGAAACCCATTTTCCCTGCCACGGTGCTCTGTTTGGGATCTTCGACGGCGTAGGTGGCGTCGTTCCACATAATGCATTCAAAAATTCTGTTTTGTTGCATGGCAGCCATAGCGCCGTCCCAGTCATAGTTCAGTGTATCCGAAGGTGAATATTGAACCAGGCTTTTGTAATAATCCAGCGACTCGATGGCTTCGGGGCTGTTTATAATAATGGGTCCATACTTGTAGCCTTTGTCTGCTTCCAGAATGTCGCCGCCAAAGCTGTAAAGAAAGTTCAGCCATTCGTACCAAAGCGCCACATGGCGTTTGCCCTGAATGGCCGTGCCATAAAAACCCTTGTCCGGTCTGGTAAACCATTCCGCCATGTCTTTGTATTCTTTCCAATTCTGCGGTGCTTTCAGATCGTATCCGTACTTGGCCTTGAAACCGGCATTTTCCTGGGGATCGGCAACCAGATCGGCACGATACCACAAGAACATGGTAATCGCTGTAAATGGGAATCCATAGGGTTCGCCGCCATACCATGAGATCTCGTTCCAAAGGTTGACATAGAGCTCCTTTTCAGGGTGAAAGTTCGGGTCACGCAGCTTGGCGTCCTCTAAAAAGCGGCCTAGCGGAACGACATGCTTGTTCTCAACGAAACGTCCCAATTCTCGGTGCGGCTGAATAATAAAGTCGTAGCGACCCGTACGGGAATTGAGATCAAGCATCACCTTGTCAACCGCTTCCTCATGGGCGTATTGTTCGACCACAACCTGAATACCGGTGGCTTTTGTGAATTTTTCTTTGACTTTATCCAAAGCCTCAAGCGGTGGCAGGGCTTCTCCAATGGTCCGAATGGTTGCCCCCTCATATGGTTTGGCCGCCTCCTTGAGATCCCATGCCTGGACCGGACCCGAAAGCACCAAAGCCAACACGGCCATAACGAATAAAATTGCCACTGTCTGAAAACAATTTCTAGTTTTTCTTTCATTCTTACGTTTCATTTTTTACCTCCTTTTAATAAAGTGATTTATGACAGGCTTTGTATTTTTAGCCTGCATCCCCTTCTCGTATCCATATGATTATCTTTTTTTGGAGAGTGATAACTTGTGAAAGTTTCAGGTTTCAGCGTTCAGGTTTCAAAGACAGCCTTTTCGGTGTGTTGCACCCGGCACCTGACACCTGGAAAGTTTGAGTTAAGTTTGCAATCATCCTGATTTACATCCGAATTTTGCTCTGAGTGTTGTATGGCAGCGCTACTGAAACCATGCTTTAGTCGGGCCGGCCATTTTTCTGCAGCCAGTCCCAAACCGCCATCATGTTTTCCTGAAAGGTTCCATCTGGAATAAACTTTTTTTCAAAAAACGCCGTACCGATGGTAAAACCCCAGGCACCGGTGTCTCGAACTTCGGCGATACGACCATAAGTGTCGATACTACCCGCGGAAACCATCGGAACTCCGGTGGCCTCGACGACTTTCTGCAACAACTTTGGTGCATCCCCCGTATACCGATAGGTCAGCAGATCCATGCCGTCAACCCCTTTGGCCTCCATATCACGGGCATGCTCAACGATCTCATCAATGGTGCCGTCTAAGATGCTGGGATGGCTATGGACATGGCCGGGGAAGGGATAATACTTCACCGGCTTATCCTTCAGGTAATCATTGATGGAATCGAAAAAAACGGTTCCCATGAGAATATCGAAGCCGCAGTCTGCCGCGAGCTTGGCGCCGCTGAGACCTTCTTCTTCGGTCAGGCTAACCACCTCGAGATAAGTTGTTTTACCGGCCGCATTCATACTGTCGACCACCTTCTTCATCTCATCCGGTGGTAGCCCCACATCTTTGAAACCCCAGTGAGTCACCGGGGTATCTTTCATTTCCTTAAAAAGATCATAAGCGTTTTCCACGGTTTTGTCGTTGTAAGTCAGCATGACAATCAGTTCTGGTTTCATCATTCTTCACCTCTCAAATTTAAGGTTAATTTAGTTACCACATCTTTTTTCGTCTTCGATAGACAATAAACTCGAAACGGTCGGCAACAAAATACTCCTCCGAATATAGTAGTGGAATATTGCCGGTATTGGTATCAGTTTGTTCAAGCAGCAGCAAAAGATCTCCTTGCTTAACTTCCAACCGGCGCGCAATGGCGCTTGTTGCTTTGACTGGTTGAATCATGAGCATGCTGTTGGTGAGTTCTATCCCGAGTTTTTCTTCTATATATAGGTAAAGAGAATCACCTCTAAAATCTTCAGAAAATGTCTTTGGCACTGCAGCCAGGGGGACAAAGTCAATGGTATATGCCACCGGTATCTCATTGGCCGTTCGAACACGAGTTATGGAAATGACGGGTTCGTCAGGGCGTAATTCGAGCTTTCCGGCCAGCTTTTTATCCGCTTTAATTTTTTCGATTTTAATATTCTTTGAACCCGGCGTCATTCCCTTGCCGATGATCATCTCCGAAACCGATTCATTGATATCCAGGGTGCTGCGGATAAGATTTTTGGTGTCGCAAATAAGGGTGCCGATACCCTGTTTGCGTCGTATCACCCCTTCCTCCTCAAGCACGCGCATGGCCTCGCGCAGGGTTCCCCGGCTAATACCAAGCTGGCTGACGAAATGGCTTTCCGGAGGCAGTAACGTCCCGATTTTCAGATTGTTTTCGTGGATATAGCCAAGAATTTCATTTTTAACGAGCAGGTAAAGCTGAGGCGATTTGACTTTTTTCATGGACCCTTCCTTGCAGATCCTTTCTACGAAATGTCATCGATGCACAAAATAGCTTGACATCAAACATATAGACGTCTAACTAATAAGCATTAAAATTTTTGGGTGTCAACCATTTTTTATATCTTGTCACATCGGGCAAGCAAAAAGGGGAATTCAACGATGACACAACTCAAGTATGATCCTACCCAAATGGCCCAGCTAATGCAGCTAATTCATGCCGAATCCAGCGGTGAAACTTTTGAGAAAATTACCCTTGAGAACGTCGCAATAGGCAAGCGTATCATTGAACAACTTCCCAAACTAATGGGTCAAATTTCTTCTTTTGACCCAAATTCAGTATTAATCGTGACCGATGAAGCACTCATTAAACGGGGAACGGCAGTGCTCAAGGACGAGATAGCGGGGGTTTTTCAAAAGAAGGGCATTCAGACCGAAGTCCTAATCTTAACGGCAGATAGTACCAATCTTCTGCATGCTGATATGCCGGCAGTCACCAAAGTTCAGACGGGTATCAAGAAAGGGATGGGCATTATCGGGATTGGCGGCGGAACCATAACAGACATTTGCAAATATGCGTCCATCCGATCCCAAAAGGAAAATCCGGATATGGCTGACATACCCCTGATAATCTGCCAAACAGCCACTTCCGGGAGTGCTTTTGGTGCCAACCAGGCCGTTATATTTAAAGACGGCGTTAAGCGAACGCTGAAAGCGAGATACCCCGACGTCGTTGCCGCTGATCTGGATGTGATCGCGTCTGCTCCCAGAAAACTCAATATTGCCGGTTTTGGGGACATGTCGGGCATCCTCATTTCGTCGGTTGACTGGTACGCCAGCCATATGCTCGGCATGTCGGATGGATACAGTGACCTGGTCGTCAATATTATGCAAGACGCCGGCCGGGCGCTTTTAGAGGTAGATCGCGCCGTCCATGATATGTCCCCAGAGGGAATCGAAATGTTGGCTAAAATTTTAATTATGATGGGCATCGTATCCTCCATGGGATTTGGCACCGCACCGATATCCGGATTTGATCACATGATTTCACATGCACTCGATTTTGAGGGGTTGATTACCAACCGCAAACTGTCGTTGCATGGTGCCCAGGTGGGTCTCGGTGCATCCTATGCGTCGGTGGCCTATAATTTTTTTGTGAACGAATTTTCACCGGAAAAGATCGACCTGGACGGTTGCTATCCTGTGGAAGAAGAAGCCTTCAAAGAGGTACAAAACCGATTCCGTAACCTGAATCCTGACGGCAAATCCATGGATGAAATATGGCTGCACTACAACGAAAAGTTAATTCAATGGAAGGAAAATAGACCGCTATTTGAAAAATTTTTAAAAGATTGGTACCAACCGGGCGGCCCAAAGGATAAAATATCGACTAAATTGATGCCTGCCGAAAAAATCATTGAATCCATATTCTCATCAGGAAACCCAACCCTGCCTGAAGAATTAACCCCTCCGATATCCCCGGAACAAATGAAATTTGCTTTTTTGAACGCCAGATTTATGAGAAATCGCTTCATTATCGCCGATATAATGGGCTTTGCCGGTATGATGGATGATGCCTTCTGGCAGCGAGTCGATGCTGAGGTGCGGCGAATTTTAAGCGCCAAGTAATCGTATTTTAGTTTAAATTGATCGGTTCATTTTATTGTAAAGAATCGGAATCGAGATACTGCCTGGTTTGCCATGATAGACAAAGATTGGCCCAACATAAAAATCAACATGGAAAAATGGCTGTATGCAACAGAAAACGATAGCTCTTTGGCAGCGTTAAATAAGAGATTGCTTTCTCCTACCTGTAGAGAAATTTGACAGTAAGAACATTGTGGATAAATATAGAACGATATTTGTAGATCCGTGTGTCTAATTTTTTTGCGATATTGCTTGAACAGACTCCAAAATGATCAGCGCTGCAAACTAAATCACGTGTTGGAAGGAAGGTAAGAGAAAGTCGATGCAGCAGGGGTCAGGCGAATTTTAAACTCCAATCGATCTTTGTTCGGCTTGCCTCCGGCATCTCGACCCATACCGAGATGTGATCGTTCTGGGATATAAGTATTTTTCTATGTTACCCTAACCCTAACTCGGTTCAATCTAGATTACCCGCAATCAAGCCGAAAAACTTTTACCATGCAATTGACTTGACAGTTAAATCATTGTGGATAATTATATGTATGTAACTGTAGATACATCTATTTTTAGCTGCGATCCTGCTTGGACAGACTCCAAAACAATAAGCGCTGCTGACTAAAACACTTGTTGGAAGAAGGGTTAAAAAATGGATTTTGGGGTAATGCAACGATTAATGCACATTGACAGTTGTCGGGTTGCACGGATGCATTCGGATTGATGACATGAGTCCATATTTCTAAAGTATGGGCTTTTTTCTTTAGCACTAGTTCTTACGGACGGACGGAATAGCAGGGTCACATGAAAGCCGATAATTGCCACCTGCAGATCGCAGGATGGAGTTATTGTCATTTCAATTTCACCTGAATAAATTTTACTCAAGAATTAGATAAATTTCCTACCTTCTAACCGCTGTCATGAAAATCAAAATATTACACACAGTAATTGTCAGTATTTTCCTTTCTTCCCTATGTTTGGCAGAACAAAATGAAATAAAAGAAGGTGAAGTAATCGTTCAGTCTGAAAAAAAAATCAGCCAACTTTTGGAAGGTCAAAGTGAGAAAGAAAAGCACGAAGCCAGCGGTGTTTTATTTTTAAACACGAAAATATTTGTCGTTTTCGATAATTCCAGTACGATAGCAAAAATAAATATTGATTTGGATCAGGTTAAATTATTAGGAGAAAACAAAAAGGGAGTTGGGTATGAGGGAATAACATATGACAAATTAAATGATAGATTTTATTTAATCGAAGAGTCACTTGATCATAAAGGCGCATGGAATTCAAGGGTAGGGTCTGCCAATAAAGACTTTATTATTGACTCTAAAAAGTGGCTTAAGTACAGCTTTCAAAGTGATAATAAAGGATTTGAAGGGATTACCATTGTAACAAAAAATGATGAGACGTATCTCCTGGCATTATGTGAAGGTAACGACTGCGATGCAGGTGAAATCAGTAGAATTCCTGGTGCCGGTAGAATTAAAGTATTTGAAACCAAGGGGAAAAAATGGAAATATATTGCATCGATTAGACTCCCACTGTCTTTGCATTTCAAGGACTATTCTGGAATCGATATCAACAATAAGAGAATATTAGCAATAACTTCTCAAGAGTCATCTGCTGTGTGGTTAGGTGAATTAGATGTTGAGAATTGGAAAATAGTGGGTCTTGGCCATGTTTATAAGTTTCCAAGAGATAGAAATGATAATATGATCTACTGTAACATCGAAGGTGTCTCGTGGATTGCAGATGATCGTCTTGTTGTTGTCAGTGATAAAAAGACGGATAACGATGAACAGCCGGAAGAATGTCGAGATAAAGATCAATCAATTCACATTATCTCAATTTATTCGTCCAACACATAACCTGCGGTTGGACTATAATTTGTGTTGCGGTATGAGGGATTTGAATTCGCAACATTGTCATTGCGTGTCAAGAAGTGCATACAATATCACGCTTTCATTTAAAATTACCTATCCGATTGCGGCTCCTTAACTCCAAATACAACAGAGTTTATTCCAAGTAAGTAGTAAAATTCAGCACTATCCTTTCGGTGGCATTTCAATTTGCGAGGCATCAAGAGTTCTGAATTTTAATTTGATTCCAATAGACATTAAATAAAAGGAGGTCGATTATGAGCGTATGGGGAAAACTTGCGGATCGGTATGAGGGCAAGGAAAATGAAAAGCATAAAATTCTGGCTTTGGATGGGGGCGGCATCCGGGGCATCTTGACCCTCGAGGTGCTGGCGCGTATGGAGGAAATGCTGGCCAAAGCCACCGGGGGTGGAAGGGCGTTCCGGCTTTGCCGTTTCTTTGATTATATCGGCGGAACCAGTACCGGCGCCATTATCGCAGCCGGGCTGGCACGGGGGATGAGTGCCAAGGAACTGCTGGACTTCTATGAGGATACCGGGCCCAAAATGTTTGACAAGCAGTTCATTTTAAAGCGGTGGAATGCGCTTTACAAATCCAAGCCGCTGAAAAAAGAGCTGCAAAAGGTCTTTGGGGCCAAAACAACCCTAAAACCGGACGATCTGGAGTGCCTGTTGTTGACGGTGACTCGCAACCGCACGACGGATTCACCCTGGCCCATCAGCAGCAACCCCCAGGCCAAATACAATGACACATCACGAAAGGATTGTAACATCAACATCCCTTTGTGGCAAATCGTCCGCGCCAGCACGGCGGCGCCCGTTTTCTTTCCACCTGAAGTGGTCTGGTGGGATCCCCAAGATGACAGCAAGGCATTTGTTTTTGTCGACGGCGGTTTGACGCCCTACAACAATCCAGCGTTTTTGCTCTACCGCATGGCAACTGAACCGGCATACCGTCTGAATTGGGCCGGCGGCGAGGACAAATTACTGGTTATATCGGTTGGAACCGGCGCAGCGGCGGCTTTGGTGGAAGGTGTGGATGATCCGGACCGGGGGCTGCTCGGAAACGTTGCCGCACTCCCCAGCGCGTTGATGTATGCGGCGATGGTCGATCAGGATACCAATTGCCGTTCCATCGGCCGCTGCGTCCACGGCGCACCCATTGATCGTGAGGTCGGCGACATGATTCCACGAGATGACGGCGGAAAAATGATTTCGCTCAGCCAGGATCTCGGGCGTCGGTTTCTTTATGCCCGCTACAACGCCGATTTGAGCCGCGAAGGCCTGGATGCCTTGGGACTGAACGACATCAAGCCCCAAAACGTCCAGAAACTCGACTCCGTCGATTATATTCCCGACCTACGCAAGGTCGGCCGAAAGCTTGCTAAAGAAATCAATATCGAGCATTTCGGCAGCTTTATTTCGTGAAGATTTCAAATTGCCAAGTTATCGAAAATTCTTGACTACCATAAAACGTTTTCTATTTAGATTGACGTTGCTCGAGGATACCGTTGCAAAACTGGGGAGTCATCCCCGTTAATTTAAGGTGCTGGCCCTTGCTTGCAAACCATCCCGGGGATCTAAATGCTATGAACAAAGTGAGTCTTTTACAATATAGAAGAGGCTAAATCATGAATCAGATCAATCGCCGTCGACTTTATCGTTTCAGAGACTCGATACTTACCCTCGAGTTTGCGGACATCACGACATCAGAGGCACAGGTGCTGGTGAGCTCCGATGACAATTACCTCACTATGACCGGTGGGGTGTCGGCTGCCATTCGCAAAGCAGGGGGTAACGCCATTGCCCTTGATGCTGCGAAAAAAATACCAGTTGCATTGGGTGATGTGGCTGTGACAACGTCAGGTACATTGCGGGCTCATTATGTATTCCACGCTATAACCCTTGGTGAAAGCAAAGAAATACGCGATCCGCGGCAGATCGTAGAGGAGGCAACCCGCCGATGCATGCAACTATTCGGTGCTTTGCAACTGAATTCAATCGCCTTTCCGGCCCTTGGAGCGGGATCCGCGGGATTTACATATGAAGACGTCGCTGCAAGCATGGCGGATGTCATCGCCGATGAATTGAACCGCATTGAAAAACCAATCGAGGCAGGGATATACCTTTACGATCCCTTTCGTCCTAAACGTTTCGATCCTTTTGCGTTTGCAGAGGAGTTTGCGCGACGTGAAACCATGTGGCAGGCAATTTCTGATTCCGCTGTGCCGAATGACACACCAAAATCTACCAGCGATGTATTTATCAGTTACAGTCATAAAGACAAAATATGGCTGAAACGGCTGCAGGACATGTTAAAGCCGCTTTTACGAAAGGGTAGCGTTTCTATTTGGGATGACACAAAAATAAAAACCGGAGCTAAATGGCGAAAAGATATTGAGGATGCACTCAGATCCGCCAAAGCTGCAGTTTTGCTAGTGAGTCCTGAATTCCTTGCGTCGGAATTCATTGCTGAAAATGAACTTCCCCAGCTTTTAGCAGCCGCATCGCGTAAGAATCTGACAATTCTGTGGGTATACCTAAAACCGTGTTTATATAAAGAGACTCAAATCAAGGACTATCAAGCGGCCCATAATATTGAGCGACCTCTTGCCGGTCTGCGGGGTACCAAACGCGATGCGGCGCTAGTAAAAATCTGCCAAAAAATCAAAGCCGCAGTGAGCGTCTAACCAATTTTCCGGTTAAAGCTTTATTGCCTGGCGGTATCCAGATAAAAGTTAAGACCTTCGAGCCGATCAATCGCACCGCAATTATTGCCCTTTCGATGATTTCAGGCAAGAATTGGATAGCTATCATCGGTAACCGCTCCGGGTTTATAATCTAAATTCATTTAGTCGCAGATAAACTGTCAACCATATTTACATTCTTTAAATTAAGAGCTCAGCAATTGTAAACTTGATTTAATACCTCTTTTAATTTACGTAAACACCTTGCCTATTTGCAAACAATTCAACCAAAATAATTGTTGTTATTATAATAGCTTAGGTGAAAAATATGAAGTTGGTATCACATTGAGTTCCTTGGCACGTTCGTTGCTAAATCGCTTAGAATAAAGCCGGGAGTTGGCATCGTATCATAATGCATTCACCGAAAGATACTATCGATTGACCTATACTAAAATAGGGCCATGTTCTTAATCTATTGAAGAATTTGCCCTCTGCTATGTGGTCCATTTGTTTGAAATTGATGGTTCGACGCCGGGCAAAGATGGCGTCATGTTTGACGGTCAAGCTTTTAAATAAGGAGGCGAACAAATGCTATCCAAAGAAGCATCTGGTCTGGTCATTAAGGTAGCCAAAGGACTAATCAAACTTAGACATCGGGTTGATCAGGTCTTGGCTGAAAAGGAAGGTTTAGAAGGACCCTTGTCGCTTCCGGTGCCCACACTGCAGTTATCGCCCACGAAACCAAAAATGCGGAAGGCGCTTCGCAAACTTCTACGGGATACACAGGACGATGAGCCGGATCCGATCAGCACAGACCGTGCCGACATCCAAGACGCTGTCGAAAACGATCCATCGAGATTTCTTGATTTCATGCACATATACTTACCGGAGCAGGCAATCGCCAGAGAATTTGATCCGAACAAAGAATTCATGAAGGTCCTTCGAAAAACACATCCAGGATTGGCCTCAGATCCTGACTATAGAGTCGCTGCCTTCTACATCGGGGCGGGCAGAGATTTCAGGGACAAAAATTACACTTGGCGCCTCGCCCTCACCGTCGTTGATGTGGTCGCTGAGTTTGGTGCGGATAATGTGGATCTCTTCACAAGGGACGAGCAGATTCAGTCAATTTTAGGCGGCATTCTGCAGCGATTCGGAGAAGCAGATCTGCAATCCATTGACAAGACTGGAGATTTGTTGCGTGCTGCTTTAAGCGCCACGCTCAATGGGGTTCTTGATGCTCGGGGATATTTCAATACCGGAAATAGATGGATTGAAGCCCTCTTTGATGCGCTGATTAAAGCTCGTCTCGCTGTCCCAGAGGCGAAGCGCGACAATTACGTTCTCGGTCTGTTACAGGGCCAAGGTTATCCCCTGTTGGTGAGCACTATCCTGGAAATGACGGCCGGCCACCTGAACGATGACGACATTGTGGATTTTAGGGATGTTACGGCGGGCTTCTTGATGGATGTTGCCGGTATCGTAAAGCAGAAGCCAAGTTTTGAAAAATTTTTTGAAGACCACTGGGGCGACCTTTTGCGAGCGGGCCTCAGATCCGTTGAGAAATACGGACCGGTCCTGCTAAAGGGCGAATCACCGCTGCTGAACCAAATTCTAGTAGCCGTATCTGGTGAATTAGTGAAGCATCCCAACAGCGTACTTCTGTCCAGAGATGCGATCTACGGAATTGTTAATGCGGCAGCGAGTGCCGTCGCCACAAGTCCTGATTTAGTTGAGGATACGATAAAAAAGGCGTGGCTGGCTGCCTTGGTCAGTTCAGTGACCTCTACCGTCGCAAAAACCGGTATCCGCGCCACGTTTACAAAAGGCGGTGTTGATGTGCTTGTAAAAAACACGCTCAACACGTTCGCCCAACACCCTGAATTGATAATCGACAATCCTGGTTTAGCTCGTGAGCTAATTCAGGGCGTCCTGATGTCGCTGAGCAAGGTAGGTGTGTTGGGAGCCGAATCATTAGCTTCTGCTGCAGTCAGCGGGGCCCTTTCGGCCATTTCCGATCATCCCGAACTAATCAAGCTGAAGTATGGAGAGTT